>NZ_JPIK01000026.1 GCF_000717475.1 Desulfonatronum thiodismutans | reverse complement strand
TGTTTGCTCCCGCCATGATTTCCGAAGTATTCGGGTCAGCTATCGAGGTCTTCGGCTTGAACCAGGAATTATGTCAAAGATCGGAAAGAGGTGTTCGGCAAGCCGCAGCGCCGAGTGTTGAGTCTGCTAAAGAATTGATCACTGCCATCGGCCGGAACGTGAAGCCCTCTGGGTGATGCGGAATCAGTGAATGATTGGCTTTGTGGCCTTGTCTGGCCCTGTACCGAACAATCCTACCAGAACGTTATGCAGTGAAAAGCGGAAAAGGCAGGGTCCAAGGTGACAAGTGGCAGCATTTCCAGTTCACTTTGGGCCGCAAGCATGCGGTCAAAAGGATCGCAATGTTGCATGGAGTAGGAACCAGCACGCAGGGAATGGACATAGGTAATCGGAAGGTGGGTGAATCCGTCGGCCGCCACAAGTTCAGCGAACCTTTCGACAACGCCCGGCACCTGTTCCAGTTTGCCGATTCGTTGCTTGGTGGCGATTTCCCAGGAGCTGGCCGCACTGACAAAAATGGTGTTCTTTTCATCAGCAATGGCGTCCCTGGCCGGCACCGAAAGTCTGGGATCATCAGTCAGCCACCACAGCAAAGCGTGGGTGTCCAGCAAAAGCCTCATGCCCTCTCCCAGGCGGCAATTTCTTCTTCAGGCAAGGGCTCGAAAAAGTCTTCCGTAACTTTACCAGGCAATCGTCCTGGCACGCGCCGGGTCACACCTGGAGGTAGAGACGTCAGAAGGGCATAGGGTTTTCCTGACTTGGCCAGGATGATTTCCTGTCCAGCGTGGGCCAGATCCAGCAGTTTCGAAAAATTGGTTTTTGCTTCGTGAACATTGACCATCATGGCATACCCCCCCCATGGACTAACAATGTGGACTAACTGTAAAGCCATGATATCCGGCACGTCAAGGAATCGCCCGGATTTCCCACTACAAGCGAAAAGATATCCCATTGACATATCCCTAGGCATTGCTACTCTGCGCTTGCAAACAAGTCCGATCAAATGAGGAGAAGACAATGGAACAATCGACCGTATTCAAAAGCAATCGATCCCAGGCGGTCCGGCTTCCCAAGGCCGTGGCCCTGCCGGAAGACGTGAAGCGCGTTGATGTCGTGGCCGTGGGGCGGAGCCGAATCATCGCCCCCGCCGGGGAGGGCTGGGATAGCTGGTTTGACGGCCCCGGCGTAACCGCCGACTTCATGAGCGAGCGCGACCAGCCGCCTGTACAGGAGCGTGAGGGGGTCTGATGCTCACATACATGCTCGACACCTGCATCTGCATTTACACTATCAAGAACCGTCCTGCCGTGATTCGCGAGGAGTTCCGCCGTCGCCACGGCCAGCTGTGCATCAGCGCCGTTACGGTCATGGAGCTGATCAAAGGTGTCGAGAAGTCAGAGAAACCGGATGCAAACTTGAAGGTCGTGGAAGGTTTTTTCGCGAGGTTGGAAGTTTTGGATTTTGATACGAATGCCGCCGTGCATAGCGCCAGGATCATTGCCAATCTGGAAGCCCGCGGTCAAAGTATCGGGGCATACGACAATCAGATAGCCGGGCATGCCAGAAGCAGAGGGTTGATTCTGGTCACGAATCATATTCGCGAGTTCAGCAGAGTGCCAGGATTACTTGTCGAAAATTGGATGCCGCTTCAATAAAATCATCGTGGGCCGCTCACCACGGGATGCTTCGCCCACTTCCTCAGCTCCGCCTTTACTGAACCTTACTTTTCACATTCTTATCAGACCATGAGCACCGTTTCGCCATATGCCGGAAGAGTTCCGTCGTTGGTCAACAGGAACATCGGCTCACTGAGGGATTGGGCCACAAGCATGCGATCAAAAGGGTCCGCGTGAAGCAAGGGCAAGGACTCGACAGCCAAGGCATGGTCCCAGGTCATGGGCAGCCTGAAATACCCTGCCCTTGTAAAACAGTCGGCGGCTTTCGCACCCGAAAGCGGCATGCCCCCTCGCCCAAGAGAAAACTTGATGGATATCTCCCAGATGGTGGCCGCGCTGACGTACACCTCGGCTGCCGGGGCCAGGATCAGCTCGCGCGCCTTTGCGGAGAGCCTGGGACTGTCCACGATCGCCCACAAGGCAATATGCGTGTCCAGGAGCAGTCTCACGAAATGGATTCCTGAAACAAGGCGGCAATGTTCTCATTGTCCGCGTCAATATCATCCGGAACCACGAACTCCCCCTTGGCTACCCCAATTCGTTTGGCGACCGGCTGCCTGGTAATCGGGGCCAGCCTAGCCACCGGGGTTCCGTGACGGGCGATGATCACCTCGCTCTCTTTTCCGCTTTCAATGGCCTCGACCAGCTTGGAAAGCGTCGTCTTGGCCTCGAACATGTTCACGACCAGCATCATGCCCCTCCTTCGATTCTTTCCAACCAGCTTCTGTTTGAAAACATGCCCCAGCGAGAAATCTAGCCAAGTCTAGCTAGAAAATCAAATACACGCGCCTGATCAAGGTTCTCATCCCGTAGCCTTCGGGTACGACGATATGCACCGGGTCCGGCTGCATGTGTTACTGAACGGCCAACATAAATGACTTGCCCCCTTCAATGTTAACCCACCGGCATCTCAGTTTGAATATCACATGTTTTTTGGATGCGATTCCCGCCTTGCATAGTTTCAGGATCATTGGCAATCTGGAAACCGGTGGACAAAATATCGGGGCATATGACAATCAGATAGCGGAGCATGCAAGAAGTAGAGGGTTGATCTTGGTCACGAATAGTTTTCTCGAGTTCCGCAGAGTGCCTGGATTGCTTGTCAAAAAACGAGTGCCCCTTCAATAGTATCACGGGACTGCCCCTGGACCTCGACAGCCTCACTCGACCACCCTCCCCTCTTCATATATTGGGGAGGTACCGCTTCCCGGTTGTCACCGACGTGTCGTTTGATCCGACTCGACCATGAGGCCAGTACGACAAGCAACAGAGAAACCGATCTGGGAACCTGAATGAAATTC
Organism: Desulfonatronum thiodismutans; assembly: GCF_000717475.1. NCBI lineage: Bacteria > Pseudomonadati > Thermodesulfobacteriota > Desulfovibrionia > Desulfovibrionales > Desulfonatronaceae > Desulfonatronum > Desulfonatronum thiodismutans. Next base: position 59,851 of record NZ_JPIK01000026.1, on the reverse strand, counting down.
ATAGTGCTGCCTTTTTTTTATTCACTCCCCCCTTTTAACCTCCAAACCTTCGAATGCTTCACAGCGTTTTGAAGTGGCTGCCGACATGGGTGCATGAAAGAATCGCGCACCGGACAGGACTGCTGAAGATCCTGGATAATATCGGCTGGTTGTTCTTTGACAAGATCCTGCGCATGGGCGTGGGGCTCCTGGTGGGGGTCTGGGTGGCCAGATACCTGGGGCCGGAACAGTTCGGGCTGCTCAGCTTCGCCCTAGCCTTTATCGGGCTGTTCGGGGCCGTGGCCACGCTGGGTCTGCACGGCATCGTGGTCCGGGATATCGTCCAGGACCAAACCAGCGGCAACGAAACCCTGGGCACGGCCTTCGTGCTACAGCTCTTGGGGGGGCTGACGGCCTACCTTCTGGTGTTCGCGACGATTTCCTATTTCCGCCCCGACGACGACTTGACCAGAACCATCGTGGCCATCCTTGGCTTCACACTGGTGCTCAGGGCCGGGGAGACGATCAAATACTGGTTCGAATCTCAGGTTCAATCCAAGTTCGTGGTTTGGGTGGAAAACACGACCTTTCTGCTCATCGCCGGAATCAAGGTCGCCATGATTTTGACCCATGCACCGCTTACGGCGTTCGCCTGGGCAATCTTGGCAGAGGCGGCCCTGGTCGCGGCTTCCCTCCTGGTTGTCTATAGTCGGACCAGCCGCAGGCTGCATGCATGGAAGCCCGGAATGCGCAGGGCCAAAACACTGCTACGCGATAGCTGGCCACTTATCCTCTCGGGCATGGCCGTGATGATCTACATGCGCATCGACCAGATCATGCTGGGGCAGATGATTGGTGATGAGGCCGTGGGGATATATTCGGCGGCCGTGCGGGTGAGTGAAGTGTGGTACTTTATACCCATGGCGATCACAGCCTCCGTGTTCCCCTCTATTCTCGAAGCAAAGAAAAGAAGCGAGGAGCTCTACTATCAGAGATTGCAAAAGCTGTTCGACCTGATGGCCTGGATTTCCGTGGCCATCGCCCTGCCCATGACATTTCTGTCCTCCCACCTGATCGTCATCTTGTTCGGGCAGGCTTATGAGCAGGCTGGGGCCGTTCTCACAATACATATCTGGGCCGCAGTGTTTGTTTTTTTAGGTGCCGCCAGTTCCAGATGGTTCCTGGCCGAGAATCGACAGATCCTGAGTATGCAAAGATCGCTGCTGGGGGCGGGGATGAACGTCGGCCTGAACATCCTTCTGATTCCAAGATTCGGAGCAACCGGAGCCGCCTATGCAACTGTCGTATCATATTTCTTTGTTGTCCTGGTATCTGATCTGTTCAAGAAAGAAACCAGAATCCTCTTTAACATGAAGTCCTATTCACTTTTTCCGTTTGCACGATTTCTCATTTCAAAACGCTAAAAGTATTTTATGGATTTCCTTCTGAAAGGATCGTAAAAGAATTCGTCTACAGCTTCGATTCAATAAAATGTTTCAGCTGATGAATTATATGACACCCATTTCCTCGGAAACATGAGCATAACCTGCCGTATTTTGAGGCGTATCAAATATTTTGCAAAGCTATGAAGCTATCAAAATCTGATCTTTACGATAGAGTAGAATTAGGTGTATGGAAACGGATGCCTGAAGTCAAATATACTGTGCACTGGGCACCTCCTGAGGAATTGGTCAAATGGAACCGCCTTGATATAGGGATGCGCACTTTATATTTAAAACTAAAAAATAAGACTCCCGATTTAGCAGAAAAAATATATTTTGAAGCTCTGAGAGCGCAGACACTAGGCTCTTTAGTCGACCCCGATAACCCCAAAAAATCTGATTTTAATATTTTTAAAAAAGTTTTTGATGAAGTTTCAAATGAAATATACTCAAAAAACTTTGATATTGAAAAAACACTGTTACCAGTTTCCAAGAATGGATCTATTATCAACGGAGCACATCGCCTTAGTGCTGCACTTTTCCATGGAAAGGATGTAGCATTTATTCAAACCACATTGCCTTCAATCATCTGCGACCACCAATATTTTTTCAACTGCGCAGTACCACTCAGAATCATCGAACAATCAGTAATACAATTTTTGCATTATGCACGGAACTGCTTTATTGCTTTTTTGTGGCCAAGTAGCTCAATTAATATTCACCTGGCTGAAAAACTGTTTGGGAATATCATATACAAAAAAAAAATATCACTGACAAATAAGGGGGCTATTAATCTTTTATATCAGTGCTATCACCATATGGATTGGTTTGGAGATGAATACTCTAACTACAGAGGGCTTTACCAGAAGCTCTTTGAGTGCTTTCCGAAGCTTGATGATGTAAACATGATCATTTTTCAGGCTGATGCTGGGATAGGACATGTACGTGTAATAAAAGAACATATTCGTGTTGTCAATGGCCATGGCTATAGCTCTATTCATATCACCAATACCCATGAAGAGACATTGAGATTAGCCAGCCTGCTTTGCAACGAAAACGGTCTGCATTATTTAAATCATGCAGAGTTGCTTAAGGGTAAGCACCACCAAATACTGAACCAAGTTCTTAGTTTATCAAATGAAAACAATATTCATACGAATGAATTTGCAATTGATGGAAGCTGGTTGCTTGAACTTTATGGTTTGCGCGAATCCAACGATGTAGTTATTTTGACAGCATCTGGCCGTGACGATATTTATAGATCTTTAAATATTGATTCTCCAGCAGAAGCGGTTAAGTATCATGGAAAAAGTGTCAATGAACTTGTCTATAATCCAGATAATCATTTCTTTTTGTTTGGAGTCAAACTGATAGGGCTTCAGCAGTTAATAAATATGAAAAGGAACCGTAGAGAAGCCAAGGACTTATCAGATGTTCAGTTGATGTCTGGCTTGATAGAAAATAAGCGGCTTGAAATGCTACGGGTTCGTCTTGTTCAAAGATGGCTATATGCACGTATCCAGATGAGAAAAAATATTTTTAATCTTGTGGGCATCATTTTGCGGTGCATAGGACTATATCAGCCAGTTCGGGCAATGTATCATTATATCATCAGCAGGAAACCTTACAAGGATGTATAAAATTCAGACCAAAGTCAGCATTGCTTGTTGCAGTGTCTTCGTAACCAGTTCGTGACATTTATCCTTCAAACACGACCTATTTATCCTAACCGGCCCTGCAGCTTTTACCCTTAACATCCAAACCTGGCTTTTTTTCACGGCTGAGTTTCAAGGCGTTGTGACGCAAAACAGCAAGATACTCCGGGGCATGAACCTTGTGGGGTCAACGCTTACCAAGGGCCGTGAACGCACCGGGCGCTTGCTGACGCGATGGCTATATCGATGAAGAAAAGAAAGTATGCCAGTTCAAAACATCCAACATCAGCGGCGGCGCTGCTCGGACGGCGTATCGCATTCATCATTGCAAGCGCTCCAACGGGATCGACTCAACCATGTGGGCCAATCGTGCGCTGGCCGAGGATGGACTGTTCGAGGACCCCAAGTATGCCATTTCCGATGAATAGAACTCCATTTTTGTCAGTTCGGCCAGTACTTGGGAAATCGCCACGAAGCACCGAATCGGCAAGCAGGAACAGCCGCCGGACATTGTCGAAAGGTACCATGAACTCGTGGCCGCCGATTATTGTTGACCCCGCCTTTTCCGCCTTTGATTGCGGAACGTTCTGGTGACATCTGAGACTTGAATCATGCATGATCAGCACAACAGCACCTTCTGCCTGAACAACGACTACAGCACCACCCGGCTGGTGACTCGGGAAAAACCTGTCATCGAGAGCAAGTCTGGGGACGCGTTCGAAACGGTCCTGTTCCTGCCCGAGAGCGAAAACCGCACCGGACAAGGCGGCTTGCGCACCCAGGGGCTGTTCAAGCGCAGCCTCCCGGACAAGCCCCTGATCACAGTGATCACCGTGGTCCTCAACGGGGCGAAACATCTGGAAGAAACCATTCTCAGCGTCCTCAACCAGACCTACGATAACGTGGAGTATATCGTCATCGACGGAGGGAGCACGGACGGGACGCTGGGCATCATCCGGAAATATGAACATGCCATTGATTACTGGGTGAGCGAGAAAGATGAGGGAATATATGATGCGATGAATAAAGGAATAAGATTATCATATGGTTTTTTTATAGGAATTTTAAATTCAGACGATACATACTATATCTATATAATTCAAGATATTGCAAAAACATGCAAAATATATCCAAAAATTGATTACGTATATGGATATATCAATCTTAAAAACAAGAATGGAATTATATTTGGATACAGAAAAACGCTTCAAAGCAATGAAATTTACGAAAAAAGATACAAAGAGAATCCTTTATCACATCAATCATGCTTTATATCTTTAGATGTATACAAAAAAATACACTTTTATAATACATTATATAAATATTGTGCTGACTACGACTTCAACATTAGAATGATAAATTGTAATTATAATGGAATGAATATAAAAAAACAATTCGGAGAATACAGGGTATTCGGAAAAAGCAACACTGTATTTTCATTTTATGACAACTATAAAATTTATAAAAAAAACAAATTACCTTTATTAATTATATATAGAATTATTACTTTATCAATATTCAAATACTATTTAAAATTTATCATTCCAAACAAAATTATCAAATATATTAAAAAATACTTCAAAGATACTTCATACATATATAAATAATTATATATAAATCATGTTAGACATATTGCTTTCTACTTATAATGGAGAAAAGTATTTAGCTCAACAGCTAGATTCTCTTTTTGCACAAACATATAGAAATTTTAAAGTTTATATTCGCGATGATGGTTCAATAGACAAAACTTTAGACATCATTCGTTATTATTCAAAAAGAAATCCTCAATTAATTGAAATTATAAACGACAATTATGGAAATATTGGCGCATTCAAAAGTTTTATGAGATTGCTTAATATTTCTCAAAGTCATTATATCATGTTTTGTGATCAAGATGATATCTGGTTTCCAAAGAAAATTGAGAAAGCAATTTTAAAAATAAAGGAAATTGAGTCAAAACATGAAAACAACAAACCTATACTAATTTTTACAGATCTTACGATAGTTGATGAAAATCTCAACGTAATTAATAGATCTTTTTGGAAACATCAAAAAATTGATTGTAGAATTTCGTTAAATTGGAAAAATTTATTAGCACAAAATGTTGTTACGGGATGTACTATAATTATTAATCAGGCTGTAAAAAGTATAGTATTTCCTTATCCTGAAACAAATATTGTTCACGATCAGTGGATATCTATAAATGTTTCAAAAAAAGGATATATTTTCTGGATAAATGAACCGACAATTTATTATAGGCAGCATAATGAAAATTTAGAAGGTGCTAAAAAATTTTCTCTTCAGTATTCGTTTAAAAAAATTACAAAAATCAAGGTAATTATTGAATTTTACAAAAATATGTCATTATTTTTTAATAACGAAATATCGGTAATAAATATTATAGCAAGAAAAATAATAATTAACATTCAAAGACTTATGATGTGATAGTTTCAATCATTGGCACTACTGGTATTCCTGCTCAATATGGAGGATTTGAGACACTTGCTGAGTATATAACAAAATACTCAAGCAACACCTTATTATTCAACGTTTTCTGCAGTTCAAAGAAATATTGTATAAAAATTCAAACCTATGGTTATGCTAAACTAGTCTACCTCCCCCTCTCTGCCAACGGCATCCAAAGCATCCCCTACGACATCCTTTCCATGCTACACGCCTCCCGAAAGGCCGACGTGCTCTTGATCCTCGGCGTTTCTGGTTGCTCGTTCCTTCCAATTTTCCGGTTGCTCTTCCGCAAAAAAATCATCGTCAACATTGACGGCCTTGAGTGGAAACGGGCGAAGTGGTCCGGTCCGGCGAAGTCTTTCTTGAAATATTCTGAAAAGATGGCCGTGCGCCACGCCGATGTGGTCGTGGCGGATAGTCGTGTACTTGTTGAGTATGTTCGTAAGGAATATGGGAAGGAGGCTGTTTTCATCCCTTACGGTGGGGATCATGCAATAAAAGTCCCGATTGCGGATGAGACGCGCGAGGTATTTCCCTTCGTGAGCTCCCCGTACGCCTTTAAGGTCTGCCGCATCGAACCGGAAAACAATGTCCGCTTGATTCTCGAGGCCTTCAGGGACTGCTTCGCGCTGCCCCTCGTTGTCGCGGGCAATTGGCAGAACAGCGCATACGGCAGAAGCCTGCGCCGGAAATTCGAGGACTGCCAAAACATTTACATGCTCGACCCCATCTATGACCAGAACCTGCTCAATCAATTGCGCGGCAACTGCGTACTGTATGTTCATGGTCACAGCGCCGGCGGCACGAACCCATCCCTGGTTGAGGCCATGCACCTCGGCCTGCCCATCGCGGCCTACGATGTCGACTACAACCGGGAGACCACGAACCAAGAGGCATTGTACTTTTCCGACACGGCAGGACTCAAATCAATCATCGATTCGCTGAACCCGGAGCACAGCGGCAGGGTCGGTGCCGCCATGGCCGCGTATGCTCGGGAGCACTATACATGGGATATCGTGTCTCAGGCCTATTCCAGTTTGTTTGCTGGAGGGGTACATTGAATGCGCACTGGCCATGAATTTGCCTCCAACTCAAGATATAACAGCTCATGGGGACCCATACTTTCACCTCCAATCCTCTGGCCTGGATGATCACGGTCAACGGTCTGCTCGTTGATGCCCGGGATATCCCCCTGGAGGTTCAGAAAATAGCCTCCGCTAAGGGTTTGATCCCCAATATCCCGAGTAACAAGGCATAGGCCGCGACAGCCAGGGATCAGAATATTGGGAGGGGGCTAAGAACATATCCGCCCGGTACATGCCACAACCTTTCTTGCCTCCATTCCAAAAATAGCATAATTTCATTCGAATGAAATCGAAGCATTTTATATTCCGAGAAATGGAAGAACGCGTCCAGAAGCGCTTGTTTCTGGGCAAAGCCATCATCGTGCTTGGTCCCAGGCAGTCCGGCAAAACGACTCTGATCAAGAAGGTGCTTGAGAATTCTGGCAGGTCGTTTCTGCTCCTCAATGCCGACGAGCCTGATGTGCGCGAACTGTTGGACAGTCCGACGTCCACAAGGCTGCGCACCATTATCGGCCGACATGAAATCTTCTGCGTCGACGAGGCCCAGCGTGTCCCCAACATCGGTCTTACCCTGAAGCTGATTACGGACCAGATTCCCGAAACCCAGGTCATTGCAACCGGCTCGTCCTCACTGGAACTGCATTCCAGCATCAACGAACCACTGACCGGTCGGAAATACGAATTCACGCTTTTCCCACTTTCGTTTGCCGAGCTGGCGCAGAACCACGGCTTGCTCGAAGAGCGGCGCTACTTGGAACATCGCCTTGTATTCGGCTCCTACCCCGAAGTCGTCACCAACCCGGATCAGGCCCAGGAATTGATCAAGTTGCTGGCCGGAAGCTACCTGTACAAAGATCTGCTGATGATGGAGGGTCTCAAAAAACCGGTCCTGTTGGAAAAAATCGTCAAGGCTTTGGCGTTGCAGCTCGGCTCTGAGGTCGCTTTCCACGAAATCGGGCAACTGACCGGAGCGGACAGCCACACCGTCGAACGGTATGTCGATCTGCTGGAAAAGGCTTTTGTCCTGTTCAGGCTCCCGGCCTTTAGCCGAAATGTCCGCAATGAGATCAAGAAAGGCAAGAAAATCTATTTTCTGGACAATGGCATTCGTAATGCGCTGATTGGAAATTTTCTGCCCTTGACAAGCCGCACCGACGCCGGGGCGTTGTGGGAAAACTATATGGTTTCGGAGCGGCGAAAACTGCTTTGCAACAAGGGAGTCGATGTCTCTGGATATTTCTGGCGTACCACTCAGCAACAGGAAATCGACTACATCGAAGAGAGGGCGGATAGGCTTTTGGCTGTTGAATTCAAGTGGAATCCGGGCCGGAAGGCCTCCTTCCCCAAAACCTTCACCAACGCCTACCCCGAGGTATCGACCATGGCCGTGTCCCCAGCGGACTATGACCTGTTTTTGACCCAACCGGAAAGCTGACCCCGCCCCCATGACCACTATCCTGGCCACCTTTTTCCTCGCCCTGCTCCTGGGGCTGATCCTGATCCCCCTGGCCGGGCGGTTTGGACGGGCAGTGGGCGCGGTGGACCGACCGGGAGGGCGACGAGAGCATGACGGGATCATTCCTCGGACCGGCGGGCTGGCGATCTTCGTTGCCGTGGCTTTGTCCCTGCTGGCGGCTTGGGTGTGGGGTACGGACGTCTCCCGGCTGATCATCCCTGACCGATCCTTGCTCGGTTTGCTGGCCGGGGCAGTGATCGCCCTGGGGCTGGGGCTCTACGACGACCTTTTTCGACTGAATGCCTGGAAAAAACTCCCGGTCCAGATTCTGGCGGCCTCGGCGGCCTATGCCGGGGGCATCGCCCTGGACAAGTTCGCCCTGTTTGGCGTGGTTGTCTTCTTCGATCCGGTCACGTCGTATCTTCTTACCGTGTTCTGGTTTCTGCTGTTCATGAACGCCCTGAACCTGATGGATGGGATGGACGGCTTGGCGGGGGGGATTGTTTTTTTTGCGTCCCTGGTGATGATCGTGCTGGCCATTCCGCGGGAGGATTATCTCACGGCCCTGTTCTTCGCGGCCCTGGCTGGTGCGGTGCTGGGCTTTCTGCGCTCAAACTTCCACCCGGCCACGATTTTCCTGGGGGATGCGGGCACGTATTTTTTGGGTTATGCCATCGCCGGTTTCGGACTGATCACCTCGGTCAAGACCCACGTGGGCGCCGCCATCCTCATCCCGGTCCTGGCCATGGGCCTGCCCCTGCTGGACACCCTGCTGGCCACCCTACGCCGCTTTACCCAGGGCCGCCACATTTTCCAGCCGGACACCGACCACATCCACCATCGCCTGCTGCGTATGGGACTGGATACCCGCAAAGCGGTCCTGATACTCTATGCTCTGACCGCGGCCCTGTGCATCCTGGCCATTGTGCTTGTGCAACTTCGTGATGAACGCAGCGGACTGCTGCTGATCCTGATCGGGGCCGGGGCCTTTTTATTCGCCGGACGGCTGGGCTACATGGAAACCCTTCGGCTGCGCTGCATTCCCGGTTGGGGAGAAAACATACTTCGGCGCAAGAGCGACCTCGCTCCCGGCCAGGGTACGGTCCTGACTGCCCTGCTGCAGAAACTGGAAGCCAGCCAGAACTTGGCCACCCTGCACCAGGAGATCAAGGCCGCAAGCCGCGCCTTCGGCTTCGAGGGGAGGCTTATTGTGCCTGATGTTGCGGCTGAGCCCGGTGCGGGTTCAAGGGGGGGAAAGCATGCTTTTTCTGGGGCTGTTTCCGATTCCGACCCCGGAAGGAATGCCGGACACAACTGCCTGCAGTTGCGAATCCCCCTGCTTGATGAGCGAGGCAGCCTTCTTGGCACGCTTGCCCTGGTGAAGGCCCCTCAAAACCGCTCCATGACCGGCTCCTCCCTGGCCGACGCCGAACTACTCCGGCGATCAGCGGCCACGGCCCTCAAGCGTCTGGCGGCCGACCGGAAGCGACCGACACACTTCTGATCACATTTCAGACCGCCTCCTGCCGATACCGCAATCCACACCGGACAACTACCGAACCCGGTAGACCCTGGCCCAGGGAAAGCGATCCACTATCAGCTCGAAATATTTCGCGAACTCCCCAGGGTCGGCCAGAAGCATCCGAACCAGCATGGACTTGTACAGGATCCTGTCCATCAGTAGTAACTGCTTCAGGGAGTCGTTATACACGGCAAAACGACCACTGTCGTTTTCCCACAATTGTTCTCTCGAACTCTTTCCCTCGATATGGAGAAACCCGTCCAGCGGGATCGGCTCCCCTTCCGCCGGAACGAGAAAGCCGGTTTCCAGATCGAAATGCACATCAGCGGATACGCGCTGCATCCTTCCGCCCTGCCCCTGCCCCGTGCGCAGATCCCAGTTGCCGAACGTGGTGATCCATGGGGAAAGGTTCAGGTTGTCCCAGGACAGTAAGAAGAGCTGCTCCGGGAGATCATCCAGCCAACCACGAGGAACCGCGGCTAGACTGTCCACAACGGATTGAACCTCGTCACCGGGAAGGTCTCGCCAGTCGGTCAGGGGCCGTTGCAGGTAGAGCGGCCAGGGTATCTGTCCGGATTCTTGGTGCGGCGCGCCGGCCTGGTGCCAGCGTTCCATCTGGCTGGACGTGACCAGCTTGATCATCTGCGCCGCCTGCAGCGGCGAGTGCGTGGAATGGACCAGCGCCATGGGGTAGAGGTAAGAACCCGAGTTCAGGGTGCCGTCACCGAAACTGGCCCGTTGGCTGTAGTATTGCGTGGCGTAGCCGTAGTCCCACCACAGCCAGATCCGCGCATCCTGGGCCGCGACATGCCGCAGTTCCTGAAGGGTTTCAGCGAAAGTCCTGGCCATGATCGGCCGAGGTGTCAAACCCTGGACCTGGGCCCAGATCAGGGCCGCGGCCACAAGCCCGAAGGCGGTGAGCACCAGAGTTGCGACGCGCTGACGCAGCCCCAGATTGCGCAGCAGCAAGGCTAATCCGATTCCCAACCCCAGCCCTGCGGGCACCCCGCCGTACATGGTGAACCGAGCCCCCAGTTTGACCGAGCCGAGGGCCAAAGCCATTAACGGTAAAAAAATCAGGTATAAGGGCCTGTGCCAACAAAGATAGACATAGCCGACCACCCCGGCAGCGAAAAGCCACCACGTCCCTCCGGAGCGCTCGGCCATGAAAAACGGCGAGAGCACCCGGGCCTCTCGCACGCTTTGCATCACCGACGGCCAGACCAGGTCAGCGGAGGTTTGATTGCCTTCGCCGAGCATTGGGGCGTATTTCCCTAGCTGTCGCATGACCTCGTAGAACAAAATGTGGATTTCCGCGCCGATGAGCATCAGCCCTGCCAGTCCGGCCACCGCCACGCCCAAGGGCCATCCCTGCCCAAAGCGTTTGACCAGAGGCCCGAAAACCAGCCCCACCAGTGCGAGAATCAGCAGTCCCAAGAGCGGGTTCACGGCCAAGACGTACAAGCCTCCGAGGGCTAGCCCCAGCAGGATGCGCCGGCGCATGTCCCCTCCCAGCAGCACAACCAGAACAAGCCCCATGACCACTGTTCCCGCCAGGATCGGCTGGCCGGAGGCGTAGAAGCCCAGATATCCCCAGCCCAGCAGCCCCAGGCCCAGACACCCCGCAATCAGGCCGCCCATCCCCGCTTCCGGCCTATCGCTTGACGGGTTGGTACGGCTCGCCAACCAACGATCCAGAAAAACCAGCAGCCCAGCGGCAAAAAGCACGGGCAGCAAAAGGGAGAGCATGTCGTGGTCATAGTAGCCCAGCCGAGTGCGCACCAAAAAACCCATGCTCCCCCCGGCCAGGATGCCCATGGGCAGAACCGCCTCGGGCATTCCCTCCCGCCAAGCCAGCCAGGCCAGGGGGAAAACCACCAACGGCGCAAGAAACACCGGCAGCCAGAACCCCAGTTGATTCAGAGACATCCCGGTGACGGTTTGGAAAATCCGGGTCAACCGGAAAAAGCCTTCATGATCCGGGTGCGGTCGCCCCGTTCCCTGGGCTCCGGCCAGAAAATAATAGGCATCATGGGTGGCCATCAGCGGCTCGCCTTGAACCTGAAACCGTTCCTGACTCCAGGCCGGGGCTTCCACCAACCGCAGGTTCAAGCAGATCCCGTAGGCCAGGACTGCGGCCAATATCGTGACCAGAAGCAAGGTTCGCGGCAGGAGGGTGGTGACAGGGGCGGGTGGTGATGCGAGAAGAGAGCCGGGCGACGGCTTGCAGGAGGGCTCTGAAGCAGGATCGGATGCAGAATCGGAAGATGGGCCGTCGGTCATTTCATCTCCTGGTGTGCGGTAAAGGGGTTGATCTGAGGAATTGATCATGTTCCGTTTTCAACGGCTTCGTATAGCAGCGACCAACCCACCCCTGCTCGACTTGTCCACCAGCGCCTCAAAGACTTCCAGGGATTCGACATTCAGCAGGCCGATGGAAAGAGAGCCGTTCAGTGGTTAAAGCCTTTGGTCTATGGATAGGTTTTGGGTGCGCAGTGAAGGCATTTTTCAGAAATGGAAACCATCGTGTGCCTTCTGGATGCGTGCGCCCGTTTTCCCAAAAACCTTCTCGAACAACCCGACGCGCCTAGTCCGAACGTAGCCGGATTCCTGGCTCTGATCTTCGGCTTTCGTGGCTTTCAGTAAAGGGCAGCGGGGGAAAGCGGGCAAAAGGTCGACCAGAGATTACCCGTCAGAGTGGACGGCATGATAATGTAGAACAACTGCTCTGACACAGCACTTCACTAGCGATCAAGCCGATGGCCATGTCGTCGACAACGTAAAAATCGACCTTAATAATTACCGAGTCAAAGATTTCTTGGTATGCAAACATCGGGAGGTGTAATCTGGAAGGAATGGCTCTAATGGAGTTGGGGCAGGAGAGGATCAAATAAATACAATAAGAACAAGTCGTTAAACTTATACCTTATTATGTAAAAAGTAAAAAATGAAATTTTACATGCAATATTTTGAATTTTTATGTTTCAAATTAAAAAGGCGGCCTGCCGTGGCCGCCTTCTTAATTAATAAAAGATATTTATGGACATGTAAGAGCGTCTGGGTCACCAAGAGCCGACGGACAACATTTAAAAACTCCTGTAGGATCTTGCAAAGCTGTGCAGGTGACTGCAACATTGCTTACATTATAATTACCTCCATCGTATTCAATCTTACCATCACCTGTAAGTTCTATCACTTCAGGCGTGCTACCATCATCATCAACAAAACAATCCCATGCGTAAGTTGAAGTAGATTCGTCATAACGAAATGTTGCATTTTCATCACCAGCAGCGTCACCGGCTGCATATGCGGCTGAAAGTTGATTCATGCATGTTTTTACAGTTGCTGTAGCAGCCGCAGCCGCTGACCTTGCCTTATACTTCCCAAACTGCGGCAACGCAATCGCCGCCAAAATCCCAATAATCGCCACAACGATCAACAATTCGATCAACGTAAAGCCTTTCTCACCTTTTCTTGGCATAGTCAGAGACATGATGCCCTCCTTCGGTTTTTGAGTAAAATGGTTTGCCCGATTTCGTTCCAACAATTACCTGAACGCCGCCACAACGAGTCACTAGCACTGAACGACCGTCCTTTTTGGCGCGGGCTTTTTCAGAGGGCTGAGGGCTTAAAACAGAAGGCTGAAACCTGAGACCTGAGGTTTCTGCTCTGCATTTGCTCAACCTTGTCGGGCTTGGCCATGAAAATCTTACGGCGTCTGCCCGTTTCGTCCGGCAACCCTGCCGCCCTATCCCGCCCGCATGATGGTCACGGCGGGCGGAACGTAGGCCGTCGGCTTTGCGTCCCACCCTTTCGGATGGTTTGCCCTTGGCGGACTTCGTCATTCAGTTACTTTCATTAATACGTCCCCGGAAAAAAGAATGTCAAGGGGGGAAGGCAAGAAATAATGGTTGACGCCGCAAGCAATAGGGGCGTGACCCTCTCACTTGACGAGCAAAGACCAGTTCCTTACCTTTTGGTAAGAAAAGCAAGAATGGAGGATGTCATGCAAGCAACTTTGACCAGCAAAGGGCAACTCACCCTACCAAAGGCTTTGCGGGAAAAACTCAGCCTCTCGGCCGGTGATCGATTGGAATTCATTTTTGATGAAGAACAGGGAGTGCGGTTGGTGGCCAAACACGGTTCCATGCGCCGCTTAAGAGGCATGCTCCCCAGACCCGAGCGACCGGTATCCCTTGAGGCCATGGACAAGGCTATTCTGGAAGGGGCGGGAAGTTCATGATCGGCTTGGATACCAATATTTTGGTCCGGTATTTGACCCAGGACGATCCCGACCAGTCAGCACGGGCCAATCAACTGATTGAAAGTCGCTGCACCAAGGACGAGCCGGGGCTGGTGTCACTTGTCGTTCTGTGCGAGCTGGCATGGGTGCTGCGTGGGGCATACGGATACGATAAGCGTTTGGTGGTGGAGGTTCTTGACGCGATACTTGCCGCCAGCGAGCTGAAGGTCGAAAACGAACAGGTCGTGAGGTCCGCCCTGGCTCATTTTCGCAGGGGAAGCGCTGATTTCGCGGACTACGTCATTACGCTTGGCCATCGCGACGCTGGGTGCGAGGCGACCTACAGCTTTGATCAAAAACTGGCAAAGAATAAGTTTGTCCGGATGCCCTGATCGCGAGCTTGAGCATCCAGGTCAAAAACAATCGTAACTATTCAGCACATTGAGGGTAAAGCCTCATTTCGGCACTGGATTCCCGCCTGCGCGGGAATGACTTGTTTTGCCATGCCGCCTCATAATCAGTCATACCCGCGAAAGCGGGTATCCAGTCCGCATCTCATCGGATGAGCTGAGTAGTTACAAACAATCAATCCTGTTGATGCGTTCCAAGATCCGAACCCAGATCACGATGTCATACAATGATGTCAACACGCACAGAGGAGGATATCATGACGACTATCAGTCTTCGAGGAATTGATGCGGATACCAAGCAAATGCTCAAAGCCGAGGCCGATCGTACCGGAACCAGCATCAATTCTTTAATTCTTGGATATGTCAGGAAGGGCCTGGGAATAGGCCAGGATCTAGGGGCGCCTCATGACGACCTGGACCACTTGGCCGGCACATGGACTGAGGCGGACGAGAATTCGTTTCGCGAGGCCACGGAGCCTTTCGGGCAGATTGACGAGGGTATGTGGAAATGAAATGCGTCTTGATCGACACGAACGCTTACACAGCCTTCAAAAGAGGTCTTCCGGAAGTCGTTGAAGTCATCGGGAGAGCCAAGGCGATCCGTGTCAGCGTCATTGTGCTGGCGGAACTCCTGGCCGGATTTCACTTTGGCAATCAAGAACAACACAACCGCATGGAACTCAATGATTTTTTGACATCGCCTCGCGTTGCCTGCGTACCGGTGGACAAGGAAACAACGGAACACTACGCACGGATTTATCGGCAGCTCCGTGAAGACGGCAAGCCTATCCCGACAAACGACCTCTGGATCGCGGCAACCGCCATGCAGCACGGATGGCCCGTCCTGACCCAGGACCGACATTTTGCCTTCATCCGCAACCTGCTGCTTTTACGGTCTCCAGCGGATATGCTTCCTTAGAAATTGGCTGAAAGATATCAGAAAGAAATCCGAAGACCTTTGGAGTTTATACTCGTTTAGGCTGAAACATTATTTTTTCCATGATGCCATTTAGGGTCCTTTCAGGGCTCTTTCTTGTTTCATGACCTCATCCCAGGGCAACGCCCTGGGATGCCATATGCCGCCCCTTTGGGGCTACATGCAAGCCCTGAAGGGGCGGCATAAAAAGGCTGAAACTCGCACCTCTCGGCACAGCGGCAAATTAAAATCCTCAACCTCAGGCAGTATAAGAGGCTTACTGCCGCTCCACAAAGTGCTTGCAGGGCATATCCGAATTTGCATATATTATTGTTTTACAACAAGACAACGGGATAAATCCTATGCGTGAACCAACGAAATTGCAAAAACAACAAGTGGGCCTTCGACTGCCCAGGTATCTTGTCGATGAGCTTGACGACTTCACCCGGCAGTACGACCTGAACCGCAGCGAACTCATCACCGAGGCAATTCGGGCCTACATTGAGGAGCAGAAAGCACAGCGGTTTTATAGGGAATTCGATATGGCCGCACGGGAACTGAAAGCGCATCTCCAAGGAGAAAACAAGGTGCAATCGCTGGAGGCGCTGATCCATGAGCTTGAGGATCATTAGCCTGCCGTCCTTCAAAAAGGATGCAAAAAACCTTTCCAAGAAATACAAGAACCTGACGGCGGATCTCAGGCGCTTGCATCAAGTCCTGACCGGCGATCCACGATCAGGAATCGCGTTGTCCAAAAGCCTTTACAAGCTCCGCCTGGCCAACACGTCCACGACATCAGGCAAAAGCGGAGGATTCCGCGTCATCTACTATTATATCGACCACCAAGGCGCCATCTATCTCCTGAAACTCTATTCAAAAACAGACATCCCCTCGATCAGCGAAAGCAGGCTGGTGGAAATCCTCAAGGAAAACAACCTGGAATGACAGCCGGCGGGACGATGCCCCCCTTCCTCTGTTTTAAACAATTGCAGTAGGGGCGACCGGCCGGTCGCCCCTACACCGAATGGATGCCTGAAAGAAGGCGTTACGATTTGTCAACCAATTCTGAACCATCCCCTACTCAGCACAGGGTAATTGCCGTTGCCGGGGTCGGAATCGGGATCGGTATCGAAAACGCTGAGAAACTGTCTGAAAAATATGCAGACCGATCAGTGATGGTTCAGGTCAGATTGACACAGTGACATCCTGTTCCAGATGATCGTCGGCATAATCGCGTCGTGTAGGGGCAGGCCTTGCGCCTGCCCTTCGCTCATATCAACATGGCGGCACGGTTGATCTTTTGTTCGTCGTTGCTCCTCGTTGCCTCGCCCACCCAGGGCGGCCGCGAGGGCCGCCCCTACATTTGCGGCGAATTTTCACGGCAACAAAATGTGTCAAACAATTTTCCCGACAAGATGAACCATCTCGATTCTGTTCCGGTGGTTGAAACCACCGGCTCTACGACGCCTCCCCTTCAGGGAGATTGAGCAGTCAACCCGCACGTATTTCAGGCTCAACTTGCGCAATCAGCATTGAGGAGAAAGGGGGTCACCAGGAATCCGACAAAGTTCAGGAATGAACGAGGGACGAACCTACCCGAACCGACCGGTGATGTAGTCCTCGGTGGCCCGTTGTTTGGGCTGGGTGAAGAGAGTGATGGTGTCCATGTATTCCACCAGATTGCCCAGGTACATGTAGGCCGTGTAGTCCGAGACCCGGGCGGCCTGCTGCATGTTGTGGGTGACTATGATGATCGTGTATTTCTCCTTGAGTTTGAAGATAAGGTCCTCGACCTTGGCCGTGGAAATGGGGTCCAGGGCCGAGCAGGGCTCGTCCAGGAGGATCACTTCCGGCTCAATGGCCACGGCCCGGGCAATGACCAGGCGCTGCTGCTGGCCGCCGGACAGGCCGAAGGCGTTTTCGTGCAGCCGGTCCTTGACTTCCTCCCACAGAGCCGCGCCCCGCAGGGCGTATTCCACCACTTGATCCAGCTTCTTCCTGTCGTTGACCCCTTGCAGCCGTAGACCGTAGGCCACGTTCTCGTAGATGGACTTGGGAAAAGGGTTGGGCTTCTGAAAGACCATACCCACCCGCCGCCGCAGCTCGGCCACGTCCACGGTCCGGTCGTAGATGTTCTCGCCATCAAGCTTAATGCTGCCCTCGATGCGACAGATGTCGATCAGGTCGTTCATCCTGTTGAAGCAGCGCAGCAAGGTGGACTTGCCGCAGCCGCTGGGACCGATGAAGGCCGTGACCCGCCGGGTGGGGATCTTCATGGAGATGTCCTTCAGGGCTTGGTCCTTGCCGTAGTAAAGCTGAAGGTTCTCCACTTCCAGGGAAAACGTTTCCTTGCTGAAATCCATTTTTTCTCGCGGATTGTCGGCAAAAAAGTTGGCCATGACGCCGTGGGGCACCGGGGAGTTGTTCGTGGTACTCATATCACCTTTCCATAAGCTGCGTGGTTACGGTGGGGTTGCGGTTCAATGTCGGTTCGACGACGGGCGTTGAACGCGGCTTGCCGTTGTATTCAAAATATGCTCGCGGGCTGTTCAAAAACCCCAATTGCAAGGAGCAAGAAAAGTGCAAGATCGAAGTGTATGTATTGATACGTGAGAGTTTGAACTTTTTGCGGCGACGCGGCAATTGGGAGTTTTTCAACGGACCGCTAATCGCTTTCGCTGCGGTACTTTTCCCGCAGATAATTGCGGATGGTGATGGCCGTCAGGTTCAGGGTGATGATGATCAGGACCAGGACCAGGGCCGTGGCGTAGACCAGGGGCCGGGAGGCCTCCACGTTGGGGCTCTGGAAGCCCACGTCGTAAATGTGAAAGCCCAGGTGCATGAACTTGCGCTCCAGGTGCAGGTACGGGAAATACCCGTCCACAGGCAAGTTCGGGGCCAGTTTGACCACGCCCACCAGCATCAGCGGAGCGACCTCCCCGGCGGCCCGGGCCACGGCCAGGATCAGCCCGGTCATCATCGCCGGTGTGGACAGGGGCAGAACCGTTCGCCAGAGGGTCTCGGCCTTGGTCGCGCCCAAGGCCAGGGAGCCGTGGCGGATGGTGCTGGGGATCCGGGCCAGACCTTCTTCCGTGGACACGATGACCACGGGCAGGGTCAGCAGGGCCAGGGTCAAGGAAGCCCAGACCAGCCCCGGCGTGCCGAAGGTCGGCGCGGGCAGGGCGTCCTGATAGAACATCCGGTCCATGTTGCCGCCCACGAAGTAGACGAAAAAGGCCAGACCGAACACGCCAAAGACAATGGACGGCACCCCGGCCAGATTGTTCACCGAGATGCGCACCAGACGGACCAGGGGCCCCTGCTTGGCGTACTCCCGCAGATAGATCGCCGCCAGCACGCCCATGGGCGTGACCACGATGGACATCAGGATGACCATCAGCACCGTGCCGAAAATAGCCGGAAAAATCCCGCCCTCGGTGTTCGCTTCACGGGGAAAGCCGCTCAAGAATCCCCAGACCATGGTCACGTAGTGGCCCATCTTCTGAACCAGGGACATGTCGTTGGGCCAGTGCACATGGACCACGTTGGCCAGGGGAATCTCCACCTGTCTGCCGTCCATGGACTCAGCCACCATGATATCCCGGCGCATCTGTTCCAGCAGCTCAAGCCTACGAGCGTTAATCCCCTCGTACTGGCGATCCAGTTCGTCCTGCTCCGACTGCAATTCGGCCATTCGGCGCTGAACTTCAGCCGGTTCCAGATCCACGTTCCGGGACAAGCCGCGTTGAGCCAACCGAATCCGCTCAAGTTGCATGTTCAACCCGCCGATCTCGTAGCGTTCGATGCGGTTGATTTTCCCGGCCAGTTCGTTGGCCCGGGCCACGAGAGGCAAAAGTTTTTCCCTGCCCGCGTAGCCTTCGGCGATCACCACGCCGTCCTGCTTGACCTGGCTCAGAAAACCAATGAAATCGCCCCACTCTCGACGCTCGACGACCATGGCCTCCCGAGGGGTGGTCCACTCGGAGATCAGCGGCTCCGGGTACCACATGAAATCCCGACCTGTCAGATCCCGGTTGCCCTGCTTGATCAGGAATCGCTGGGTCAGATCCACGTCCTCCGGGATCTGGTGCCCGGATTCCCGCAGGATGAGTCCGGTAACATTCTGGGAGCGCATCGGGTTGCCAAGGATGCGCACCGTGGTCTCCGGGTCGGGATGGTACTCAAACTCCACCACCGGAGCCGGCCAAAAGTGACCCAATCCGCGCACGGCGATCAAGGCCAGCAGACCGAAGACCATGATCATGCTCAAGCTGATCATCCCCCCGGTCAGCCAGATCCACGGGGAACCGCTTTTGAACCATTGACGTGTATTCATGCCGTTATCCTACGGTTTTTCAATGTATCACGAATGAATCGAAATCGTGATCGAAATCGGTCCAGTATCTATTCTCCCTGAAAGGGAGGAATCGTAGAGCCGGTGGTTTCAACCACCGGCATGCAACACACCGATTTCGAGTCCTGAAGGGACGACGTAAAATGTCGCAAGAGGCCGAAATATGTCGTCCCTACAGGACTCATTCTCGTGGGGGCGTCCTTTCCGGTGGTTGAAACCACCGGCTTTACGATTCCATCCCTTCGGGATTGCAGGAAGCCTTTCGGACAAATGGAAAGCATTTCGTCCATCCTTTCGCCGCGGGAAATCACCTGACGGTTTCCGGTGGTTGAAACCACCGGCTTTACGATTCCATCCCTTCGGGATTGCATGAAGCCTGTGTTGATTTAAAAATGCACACCCTTCACCTTTCACCCTTCACCCTTCACCTTTCACCTTTCACCTTTCACCCCTTCACCTTTCACCTTTCACCTTTCACCCCTTCACCTTTCACCCATTCCCCTACAGCGAACTGTATTTCTTGCGCAGCCGCTGCCGGACGATTTCCGCGGCCGTGTTCACGATGAACGTCAGCACGAAGAGCACCAGGGCCGCCAGGAACAGAATCCGGTAGTGCGTGCTGCCCACCGCGGTCTCCGGCAGTTCCACGGCGATGTTCGCTGAGAGGGTGCGCATGCCTTCGAAAATGTTGAAGTTCATCACCGGACTGTTGCCCGTGGCCATGAGCACGATCATGGTCTCGCCCACGGCCCGACCAAAGCCGATCATCACGGCTGAAAAGATTCCCGGACTGGCCGTGAGCAGGACGACCCGGGTTACGGTCTGCCAGGGCGTGGCGCCCAGGGCCAGGGAGCCCTGAGTCAGGTGCTTGGGCACGTTGAAGATGGCGTCCTCGGCTATGGAGAAAATGGTCGGAATGACCGCGAAGCCCATGGCCAGTCCGACCACCAGGGCGTTGCGCTGGTCATAGGTGATGCCAACTTCGGTCAGCCATTGCCGGGCGCTGCCGTCGAAAAACCAGATTTCAATGTGCGGACTGAGCGTGACGCAGACCCAGCCGAAAACCAGAAGCATGGGCACGAGCAGAGCCGCTTCCCAGCCGTCCGGAACCAGCAAACGGACGCGGTGCGGCAACATGCTCCATAAAAAGGCGGTCAGAAGCATCATCAGGGGCATGAAGACCACGATGGAAAAAACCGCGGGCAGATTGCTCTCCACGAACGGCGCCAGCCAGAGCCCGGCCAGAAAGCCGAGAATAACCGTGGGCAGGGCTTCCATGACCTCGATGGACGGCTTGACCACGGCCCGCAGCTTGGGACTCATGAAATACGCCGCGTAGATGGCCCCGAGCACGGCCAGGGGCATGGCAATGAGCATGGCGTAGAACGAGGCCTTGAGCGTGCCCAAGGTCAGGGGCATCTGACTGAATTTGGATTCGAACTCGTCCGAGGCCGAGGAGGACTGCCAGACATAGTCCGGTGCGGACCGGCCCTCGTACCAGACCTTTTGCCACAAGGCGCTGAACGAGTATTCCGGGTGCGGATTGTCCACGTCCAGCAGGTGCAGACTTTGAGTCTCGTCCAGGGCCAGCAGGGCCGCGTTGGTCGGGGAAAAGGCCAAGGTCCGGATGGGCGAGTCCGCCACCGGCTTCAGGAGGAGGGTCCGCTGGGAGGTGGGATAGTGCAGCCCCACGACCCCGGCGGCGTCCGCCGCGGCAAACCCCTTGCGGGTGTACTCCGTGGCCAGGGTGGTGATCGGGGCGGCATGGCGGTCAAAATCCCGAACATGCGTGATGAAGTATTGGTTCCGCTCGTCCCGGACCAGAAAATATTGGCTCAAGGTTCCGTCGGACCTGCCGACGATGAGGGAAACCGTGCCCAACAGGAAGTCCACGGCGGTGATGGACACGGATACGTCCGGAACCACCTCCAGACTGTGCGCCGGTCCGGCCTGAGACGGTTGACGCAGGTCGTAATAATGCAGCTTGCCGTGCGCATCAGCCAGAAACAGATTGATCATGTTCGAGGAGATCAGCACATCCACGACCTCGCCCGGCGCAGACCCGAGATCGTGTTCAGTGGTGGTGACCACGGTCTCTCCAGTCAGGAAGGACGTCCGGGTGGCGAGCTGAACCAGGAGTACCCGGTTGTCATCCGTCACCGTTGCCACGGCAGTCCCGGCGGCGGCCCGCTGCACGGCAATGTGGCGCAGTGGTCGATGCATGGGATCCACCGGGACGGGATCATTGCCAAATGGAAAGGTCAATTTGGGAACAACGGTCCGGATGTTGTCGGTCCAGTCAAGCTCGAACTCATGGCGGACCAGGATGGCCGTGCCGTCCGAAAGTCCCAAGACCACGAGATTGGAACGCGGTTCTCCCTGGCCGAAAGAACGGATTTCCACGCCTTCCGGTACCGGAAGAACGACCTTCTCCATGGGCCTGCCGGTGGCCATCTCGAAAAAAAACACCTCGCCGTTGCCGCGATACCGGACACCGACTTCCTGATACCGGTCCATATCCAGCAACAACGTGTGCTCCTCCGGCCCTCCGGGGACGACATACGCGGTATTCTTCTCGATCTTGGCCGGAGCGAAAATCGGGACCAGTTCGATAAACAAGAAAATGAAGATCAGGGCCAAGGCTAAAACTACGCCCAGTCCACTGGCACTGATGAAATATTTGGCGGAAACGTCCTTGGTCGTCCGGTATTTCCGCAACGAGGCGCGGGCCGCGGCGTCGGGCATGGCCCCGAACAGCTTGTCCAGATCATGCGTGGAATTTGAGGAAGAAGATGAGCCGTTTTTCATGATACGCGCTTCCTGTACACGGTGCGAAAGCCGAATGGAGGTTCCGATGACGATCCGTCACGAGAGTGAAAAAACCGCCCCATGCCGAAGCATGGAGCGGCGTCAAGCGGGTGGTTCGGGGAGGCCTACAGTCCGATTTGGGCGCGGACCTGGGCGGCGACGGTTTCAGGCAGCGGGATGTACCCGTCGCGGACCACCACTTCCTGGCCCTGCTTGGAGAGCACCAGACGCAGGAATTCCCGCTCCACCGGGGCCAGCGGCTCGGTGGGGTTCTTATTCACGTACAGAAACAAACCCCGAGCCAGCGGGTAGTTGCCGGAGGCTGCATTTTCCGCGTTGGGTTCGTAACAGGTTCCGCCCATGTTGATGGACGCGGCCTTCACGCCGGAGGTGATGTAGCCGATCCCGGAGTAGCCGATGCCGTTGATGGACTCGGTCACGCCCTGGACCACGGAGGCGGAGCCGGGCTGTTCGTTGATGGTCGGCTTGTAGTCACCGCCGCACAAGGCCACGTCTTTGAAGAAGCCGTAGGTGCCGGACACGGCGTTACGGCTGTAGATGGTGAAGTCGCGGTTGGCCCAGGCGCCGGTCAGGCCGACCTGCCCCCAACGGGTGACGTCCTCGCCGTGACCGCAGCGGCGAGTGGCGGAGAAGATGGCGTCAACCTCGGGGATGGAAAGACAATCAAGGGGGTTGTCCTTGTTCAGGTACACGGCGATGGTGTCCACGGCCGTGGTCACCTTGGTGGGCTGATACCCAAAACGCTGCTCAAACTGCTCGATTTCCGTGGCCCGCATTTCCCGGCTCATGGGGCCGAAGCTGGCCGTGGCCTCGATCAAAGCCGGAGGCGCGGTGGACGAGCCGGCACCCTGGATCTGGATGTTCACGTTGGGGTAGTAGCCCTGAAATGCCTCGGCCCAGAGGGTCATCAGGTTGTTCAGGGTGTCCGAGCCCATGCTGGACAGGTTGCCGGAAATACCGGAAACCGGGGTGTATTCCGGCAGGGCCGGATCCACGGAAACCTGGGCGGACGCATTGCCCGCTACGAGCATTCCAAAAAGCATGACAGTCGCAATAATCTTCCGCATAAGAGTAATTCCTCCCGTTGATGTGTGCCGCTTTCAGCCCGCCGACATGGCGAACCGTCCAAGGCCATTTTCCATGCCCGTGAACATAGGAAGGAATTGTTACAGCAATATGACGGGAAGATGACAATTGTCCGAAGAAACGCAACGTCTCGAAAATCACGATCCGACCTGGGAACGAAAGAAGACGCTTCCATCCTTGAAAAACCGACATGGATACCCGCTTTCGCGGGCATGACTGACTCGGAGCCGACATTGAAAAAAGTCTTTCCCGCTAAAACGGGTATCCAGGTCATGCTTGTCGCAAGTTTTGAACAGGTACCTTTTCCAAATCTCAAGCTGGGTAGCTACGAAAAGACGAAGGGAAGAGAGAAAGGGGGAGGGAGAAAAAAAGAGAATCCGCGTCTAGGGGAGCCGATGGAGGACCAAAGATTCAATCGAAGTAATAGCCTACCATCAGCAACAGAGAATTCACGCCCCGGTTGTCCTTATGCAGTCCGGCGTTGGAGAGGTGGTGCAAACGCAGGGAGGCCCAGAATCGGGATTGGTCCTGGCCGGGGAACTCAACGCCGATCCCGATTTGGGGGTTAAAGTTCAGTCGCGAGCCTTGCCCGGCGACTTTATGCTCCGAGTACATCACCCCGACACCGGCCTCTCCGTAAGGACGAAACACGGAACCGCCCAGGCCGTCCAGGTAATAGAGGGCCAGCCCGCCCACCGAGGCCAGGCCTCGCGAAGAGCCTTCCGTCGTGGCACCCAGGCTTGCCTCGATCTTGAAGCGCAACGGCTCAGGCGCCGCATGCGGCCAGACGTCCTCATAATCGAAAAGCATGAACCCCGTGACCAGGGCGAAATTCCTGGCGTCTCCGGGATCGTAGGCCAAGCCGTATCCCAGGCCCAATCCCATCCGGGGAGTCGGACGCAAAGAGTGCTCATCCCCTCCGAGCGTGGACGACTCCGCCCGAGCCGTGAGCGCGGCGGCCTCAAAAAAAAGAAAGGCGACAAGGGTGACGGCCAGCGCCGTCTTCATCCAGAATCGAGGCTTTGGATCACGAACCAGCCAGGACAATCGTCCCATACTCTCCTCCCGAACCATATTTGAGGCAGGCGACTTGGGAAACTTCCCGAAGCGTTCCGGAACGACCGTTGCCGTACCACATGTGGTCCGCAAAAGACGGACATCCGTCCCGGATGGCCATGCCGGCGACGGCAAGATCAAAAGCCTGACCAATGGGCAGACTGCCGTAGGCCGGAGCGCAGGCCGCGACCATGAGAGACAGTCGCCCTGCTACTTCCAAAACATGCCGATACCGAGCACCGGCGGCCTTGTGCCCGTCAGCCCCCAACAGCAGGAGCGTCTCCGGGGAGTCCAAGCCAAGAGGCACCCCCCCCGTGAATCCGTCCGCCGGTCCATCGAAAAGAACATCAGGGTTTCGATGGTCCTCGCGGCCCATGCCGACGTTCGCCACATGGCCGTACTTTCCCGGGCGGCCGGGCACTGCGCGTTCCAGCACGAAAAACGCCGCCCCCTCGCCGGGGATGGCGGTTTGCCGGTCGAGTTCCAGGGGCAAGACGGTTTGATGGGCCTGGGGACCGAAAAAACGCGACCAGCAGTATCCACGCACCGGGCAGTGCTCGTCCACGGCCCCGAAAAGCACCCTCTCCACCCGACCTTCCGCCAGCCACTGCCGCGCCGTGAGCAGGGCCGAGGCCGTGGACAGCTCGAATTGGCTGGCGGTCAGGCAGGGTCCGGTGATTTTCAGCAGAATGGAGATATGGGCCGCGGCGGCATTATGGACGGAGTTGGAGAAATGGGTAGGCGAAGCGCAGACGTCGCCGTCGTGAATCACGGAGTCGAGAAAGGAAAACGTGGTGGCCGCCGCGCCGTAGCCCGTGGCCACTATGATGCCCGTCCTTGCTTCCGGCCTGTCCAGTGACTCGAATCTGGAAAGCCCTGCGTCCTTCAAGGCCAGACACGCTCCCAGCAGGGCCAGACGGGAGAAACGATCCACGCGGCGCAGGGCTCGCTTGGGAACGAATTCTTCCAAAGCCGCGAGATCGGTCTGAAGAACCGGGACGCTTTCCGTTCCCTGAAGCCCCTGAAACTCGAGCTTGCCGACCATCGGCGACCGCTTCCCCTCCAGTGTCAGCCGCAGTTCTCCCAACCCGACTCCGAACCCACCGACGACACCGACACCCGCAACAGCAAGAGGAGCGACTTCGGGCGCGGGGATGGATGGGGAAAAAGATGGAAAAGAGGCAAGACTCATTTTTGCGATTGTTTGATTCATTTGCGGAAAGTCTATGCAATGTCAAACCTGTAGGCAAGTCATACCTCGTTCCGACATGACGCTCATGGATTGACGGTCATCGCCGGGATGTGGCACTAAAAAAACATCTCCAGCATATCGAAACAACCTGACTAAATTGTGATGTATTTCGGAAACGTCTCCTCGGCCCGTGAGCGAAACATCCCTGAAACCCGGCGCGTGGACGACGTTTCTTCCTTAACCAAACTCAACAGGAGGATCTTCAACGTGATCGACAAACACTTCTCCCTCAATCTCCAGGGCCGCTGGCTGATGACGTTGGTTTTGCTGTGCGTCGCTTTGATTTTCCTGGCTTCTTGCCGCTCAACCGGTTCGACGCGGCAGGTCGCGGCCGCCCAAGCTCCGGAAATACGTTACGCCAAGTATAATATCCATGCTCAGGAAAGCCGCCGGGACATCAAGGCCAGCTATGCGGGACACGTCGATCCCGGCGCGGGCCATATAATCATCCCCGCGGGTTCGCGTCTGGAATTTCCCGGTGCGCGTCAACGCTATCGCAACGGTTTCTGGTTTACGGTGGCCGACACCGGCCAGAGGGTGTTTTTTGAATTTCATACTGGACGGATGGGGATGAGCGAACCCGATTTTATCAACCTGATCACGTCGAGTTCCCCGGTTTCCCTAGCCCATTTTTCCGGAGTCGACCGCAAGGGCATTGACTCCGGGGATGTGTACGTAGGGATGACCAAAGAAGGCGTCCTCACGGCCCTGGGTTATCCTCCCAGACACCGGACGCCCTCTCTGGACGCCAATACCTGGATTTACTGGCGCAACCGGTTCATGACCATGTCGGTGGAGTTTGACGCCAACGGGAAAGTCCGATCCGGGACCCACGTTCTTCCGGCCCCATCCCTCCCGGCGAGCCTTCCCGCGGCTCAACCCGCGGTCCAACAACAACCCGCACCGGCCCCGGCCAAAGCGGCCCCGACTCCAAAGCCGACCGTCGCTCCGCAGCCGGCATCCACTCCGTCGGCGTCTCAAAAGGAAGAGCCCGCCCCGGAACTGCTCATTGCCCCGGCTCGGTAACCCCGCTCCAGCCGACACCCAAAAAGAGACATGAACCAAATCGGAACACACGCCCCGCCTATCGCCCTGATCACCGGCGCGAGCAAGGGCATCGGCGCGGCGACGGCCCTGGTCCTGGCCCGTGACGGGTTCGACATCTGGCTGAACTACCGCGGAGACCATCAAGGCGCCGAGATGGTCCACTCCGCGGTGGCGGATCAGGGCCGGGACTGTCGGCTACTACCCTTCGACGTGGCCGACCCGGTAGCGACGACCGCCGCCCTGGAACCGCTTCTGGAAAAGGCCACGCCCTTTGCCGTGATCAACAACGCCGGATTCGCCGCGGACACCCTGATGCTGACCATGGACTTCGACAGGGAATGGAAGCGGGTCCTGAACGTGCACCTGGACGGTTTTTTTCTGGTCACCAAGCTGGTCCTGGCCAAAATGCTGCGCAAGCGTCAAGGCCGGGTGGTGAACATCGTCTCCACGTCCGGCCAGGCCGGGATGGCCGGGCAGGTCAACTATTCCGCGGCCAAGGCCGGACTCATCGGCGCGACCAAGGCCCTGGCTCAGGAAATGGGCAAACGCAATATCCTGGTCAATGCCGTGGCCCCGGGCTTCATCCAGACCGACATGACCAAGGATCTGCCCTGGGATGCCATCCTTCCGAAGATTCCCCTGGGCCGCGTCGGTCGGCCCGAGGAAGTCGCCGAAGTCGTCTCTTTCCTCTGTTCCGCCAAGGCCACGTACATCACCGGCCAGACCATCGCGGTCAACGGCGGGATATACATGTAAGCGTCACTCAGCCAAGTTCCATGTTTTTTTGGCTGAAGAGGGCAAGGTTGAAGGTTTGGAAAGTCGCGGCATGAGGCAACACATGTCTTCCCGTTCAGCCTTCAACCTTCAGCTTTCAACCTGAATTTCCATTTAAACCAGAACATGCATCAAGCAGCCATCACCGGCGTGGGGATCGTCTCTTCCCTGGGTAATGACGCGGACTCCGTGGTTCGGGCCCTGTACGAGGGCAGATCCGGAATCGGCGTGGACCAGGAACGGATCGAGCTGGGGTTCAGGAGCGCCTTGACCGGCCTGATCCGGGGGTTCGACCCCGCCAGACACCTCAGTCGCAAACAGCGCAAGACCATGCCCGAGTTCGCGGTCCAGGCCCATGCCGCGACCATGGAAGCCCTGGCCATGGCCGGGCTGGACCCGGACGATCTGCGCAACGACCGCACCGGACTGGTGTTCGGATGCGACTCCAGTTGCCTGGCCGGCGTGGAACAAGTGGACATGCTCCGCCAACGCCTGGACACGCGGTCCATCGGCAGCGGGCATATCTTTCGCTCCATGACCTCCACCATCACCATGAACCTAAACACCCTGCTGGGCACCCGGGGTGCCTGCTGGACCATCAGCTCGGCCTGCTCCAGCGGCGGGCACGCCGTGGGCCAGGCCGCGGACCTGATCGCCTCGGGCCGTCAGGATCGCGTGCTCTGCGGCGGGGCCCAGGAAATCAACTGGCAATCGGTGTGCAGCTTCGACGGTTTGGGAGCATTCTCCACCCGCATGGACCGGCCCCGGACCGCCAGCCGCCCCTTTGACGCGGACCGGGACGGGCTGGTACCCGGCGGCGGCGCGGCGACCCTGCTGCTGGAACGGCTGGATCTGGCCCGCGAACGCGGCGCCCGGGTGCTCGGCCTGGTCCGCGGATACGGCTTCTCTTCGGACGGCGAGCATATCTCCGTACCCAGCGGCGACGGCCTGGAACGGGCCATGCGCATGGCCCTGGACGAGGCCGGTTGGAGCCCTCCGGAAATCGACTATATCTGCGCCCACGCCACGTCCACGCCCGCGGGTGACTCCGTGGAGGCCGAAAGCATCGCCCGGCTTTTCGGAACACCCACCCCGCCCGTATCCTCGTTGAAATCCATGACCGGCCACGAACTCTGGATGTCCGGCGCGGCCCAGGTGGTCTACTGCGTACTCATGGCCCGGGAAGGTTTCATCGCCCCGAGCATCAACTTCGAACGCCCGGACGCCGCATCGGCCAAGCTGGACATCGTCACCGAAACCCGCTCCGCCCGGCTGCGCAACGTCCTCTGTAACTCCGCCGGCTTCGGCGGGACCAATGCCTGTCTGGCCCTGGGTTTTCCGGGATGAAGTTCGACCACGTCGTTATCGGGTCTGGCATTTCCGGGCTGGTCTGCGCCGTCATTCTAGGCCAAAAAGGCTTCCGTGTGGCCGTGGTGGAGAAGGCCGACCAGCCTGCTCCGCTGCTGAGAGGGTTCAGCCGCGGCGGCATTCAGTTCGACACCGGGTTTCACTACACCGGCGCATATGGCCCAGGCGAGGTGTTGGACGTCTACTTCAGGTACCTGGGAATCGAGAACGGGCTGACCAAGATTCCTTACGACGCCGACTGTTTCGACGCTGCTCGCTTTCCCCGTGACGATTTATCTTTCGCTTTTCCTCAGGGCTATAATCAGCTCCGTCAACGACTGCATGAAAACTTTCCTCGGGAAAAAGAAGGTATCGACGCCTACCTGCGGATCGTAGCCGATGAATTCGGCCGCTCCCCGCACCTGAATCTGGACCTGCCCATTGACGCCATCGGTGCGTTCAACCCCCTGCACGAGCAAAGCGTCGCGACCTGTCTGAGCGAACTGTTCAGGGACGCCCGGCTACGGGCTCTGCTGTCCCTGCACTTTCTGCTTTATGGCGTGGAGCCGGACCAGGCCTCCATGGCCCTTCACGCCCAGGTCTGCGGCTCCATGTACCAGTCCGTGCATGGGATCAAGGGCGGCGGCAAAAGCCTGGCAGCGGCCTTGACCCGTCGCCTGGAAGAACTGGACGTGGTCCTGCTGACCGGACGCGGCGTCGAACGGATCGAGTTTGCTTCCGGTCAATGCCGCGGCGTGGTCCTGGAAGATGGAGAGATGATCCAGACTGAGACCTGCATATCCAGCATCCACCCTTGTACCCTGTTGTCCATGGTCGACGAAGCTGCCTTTCGGCCCGTCACCAGACGCCGCTTCCAGACTTACGAGGAAACCACCTCGGGCTTCATGTTTTCCGCGGCGGTGAAGGCGTTCCCCAAGATACTGGATCGTAAAAACCTGTTTCTCTGTCCGGACCTGGACCTGGATGGATATTGCCGCCCCGAGCGGCCCATCGAGGAGCGTCCGTTTTTTCTGGCCGCCGCTGGAACGAAAAACGGTTCTCCGGCCAGAGGCTTGATCCTGCTCTGCCCGGCGTCCATGGAGGAAATGCGGCCCTGGCTGCATTCCGGTCCACGGGACCGTCCGGAATCCTACCGGGCAATGAAGCGGGAACTGATGGAACGGGTCCAGGCCCATGCTTCCAGAGCGGTCCCGGAAATCGGCGACATGACCATGCTGGACTGCGCCACCCCCCTGACTTTCAGGGATTGGGTCAATGTCCCCTCGGGCAGTCTCTATGGGATCAAACAGCACCACGGCCAAATTTCTCCGTCTCCCCTGACCAAGATCAAGGGGCTGTACCTGACCGGCCAAGCCCTGACCGGCCCGGGAATTCTGGGCGCGACAATTTCCGCCTTTCTGACCAGCGGTTTTATCCTGGGGCCGGAAACGCTGCGCAAGGAGGTCCAACAGTGTCGCTGAGCCGAGTGGTGATCACGGGGCTGGGAGCGGTTTCACCCTACGGAGTAGGCGTGGAGACGTTGTACGCGGCCATGGCGCAAGGCCGAAGCGCGGTGACCGAGCATCCGGAACTCAAGGCGATCAAGG
This sequence comes from Desulfonatronum thiodismutans, assembly GCF_000717475.1. Taxonomy (NCBI): domain Bacteria; kingdom Pseudomonadati; phylum Thermodesulfobacteriota; class Desulfovibrionia; order Desulfovibrionales; family Desulfonatronaceae; genus Desulfonatronum; species Desulfonatronum thiodismutans. The sequence goes on along the minus strand of NZ_JPIK01000026.1, from coordinate 29,325 downwards.
GCTTGCGTTGTCACATCGCCGGACTCGTTCCGGACCTGGATGCCAAGGAGATTCCCCGAAAACACCGCCGCACCATGTCCCGGATGTCCGTCTTCGCCGTGCTGGCCGCCATGGAGGCCCTGGAATCCGCCCGGATCGACGAGGCCTTGCGTCGCTCCGAGCAGACCGGGGTGATCATCGGAACCACCGTGGGCAGCCCTCAGACCTTGCAGGATTTTTTCGCGGAATATTTACGGGATTTTTCCATTGAGCAGGTCAAGTCGTCCCTGTTCTTCAAAATCATGGGGCACACCTGCGCGGCCAACGTGGCCCAGGCCCTGGGCATCGGCGGCCGGGTCATGGCCCCTTCCGCCGCCTGCGCCACCGGAGCGCAGGCCATCGGCCTGGGATACGAGGCCATCGCCCTGGGCCGACAACGGATCATGCTCTGCGGCGGAGCCGAGGAACTGCATCCGTTGACCGTGGCCATTTTCGATATTATCAACGCGGCCTCCACCGGGTACAATTCCGATCCGGGCAGCTCGCCCCGACCGTTTGAGGCCCGGCGGGACGGCACGGTCTGTTCCGAGGGCGGCGGGGTTCTCGTCCTGGAATCCCTGGACTCCGCGCTGGATCGAGGCGCCCCGATCCTGGCCGAAATCATCGGGTTCGCCTCCAACTCCGACACCACGAACATCTCCACCCCGGACCCCGGTCGGATCGAGCAGTGCATGCGCCTGGCCCTGGCCGACGCCGGTCTGGACCCCGGCCAAGTCGACTACGTCAACGCCCACGCCACGGCCACGGAACTGGGCGACCCCGCCGAATGCCTGGCCATTGCCCGGCTCTTCGGCGACGCCGTGCCCGTCAGCGGCTTCAAGGGCCATCTGGGGCACACCCTGGCCGCCAGCGGAGCCCTGGAGCTGATCGCCGTGGTCCGCATGCTCCAGGACGGTCTGTGCCTGCCGACCTTGAACCTGGACCAGCCCGACCCGGAATGCGCCATGGTCCGCCATGTCCAGGCTCCGGAACCCCGCGTTATGGATATCGCCGTCAAAAACAACTTCGCCCTGGGCGGAGTCAACGCCTCATTGATCGTAAGGAAATTTTCTCAAGATGCAGCAACACATTATTGATACCGTGAACACCGCCCTGGCCGAAGAATTCGAACTGGAAGCGGAGACCATGCAGCCCGACTCGCACCTGTTCAACGACCTGGGGCTGGACAGCCTGGATGCCGTGGACATGGTCATTGTCCTGGAAAAGGCCTTCGGCTGTAAGCTCCGGGACGAGCAGGCCATTCGGGAAATCCGCACCCTGGGCGACCTGTACGCCTTTATCGAGGCCAAGCGGAAGGAGTTGGGATGACCGAAGCAACCGCCTCCCCCGGGGCTTCCAGGCGTTCGGGCCTGTGGGCATTGGTGATGAGCGCGGTGGTCTACCCCCTGCTGATTCTGCAAACACTGACCTTCATTCTCCTGGCCCCGATGGTTTTGCCCCTGGCGAGCGTCCTGACCGGTCGCCCCCTGGGCCGGATCGTGCGGTATTTCATCTGGATCTACGGCAAGGTCTGGATGATTCTGATCGCCCCTTTCACGCGCTTTGAAAAAATCGGTCTGACCCAGGACCGTTTCCCCCAACCCTGCATCATCGTTCTGAATCATCTCTCTTTTTTTGATGTCTTCTGCATGGGTGCTCTCCCTCACAGCAACGTCGGGTTCACCGTCCGCTCCTGGCCGTTTCGAATGATCTGGTATGCACCGTTCATGCGAATGGCCGAATACGTGGATATGGAGACACTGGGGCATGACGAGGCCTTACTCCGTTGCCGCGAACTGCTCGACAGCGACACCACCTTGGTTTTCTTTCCTGAAGGACACCGAGGACGGGACGGCAAGCTCGGCAGGTTCTACTCCGGGGCGTTCAAACTGGCCGTGGAAACCAACGTCCCCATCGTGCCGCTCTGCATTTCCGGCACGGACCGTCTCCTCCCGCCGGGCACCCTGCTCATGGCCCCGACCACGATCCGTCTCCAGGCCCTGGCGGCAGTTGATCCGTCCGGTTTTACCGGCGAATCCGCGCACGTGGCTTTGCGCAAAGCCGTCAAGACGGCCATGGCCGAGGCGTTGGAAAAGCAAAAGTGAGACGACCGCCCGGCATGTCCCTATCGCCGCGCCGCTTGCTCTAACGAAAGATCGAGCCCGGACGGGATGGTCCAGTCCGCCGCTTTGCCCAACTCGTTCTTGGGCAATTCAAGCCCGAAGATGACGGAGGCGGGTTGTTCAAGGTGGGACAGGTGGAGAGCAAGGTGGGCGCGCAGGGCCTCCCGGATGCCCGGATCGGCTTTCCGGTCCGGTTGGAGCACCACGAACGCCTTCAGGCGATGGCCCTCTTCCGGGCGCATCAGTCGCACGGCGCAGTCAGCCACGGCTTCATGCGCCAGTAGCACGTCGCGGACCCGGGAAGGATAGACGTTGATCCCGGCGACCTGGACGGCATGGTCCAGGCGTTTTTTGACGAAAAAATGGGTGTGATCCACCCAGTCCAGCCTGTCCTGGATGGTAAACGGCTCGGACGATCCGCCCTGCTCCAACTCACGCGCCAAGCTGTCCTCGCCGACCCGTTTCCAGGTAGGCAGCAAGGTCAATGGGGCATTCAGGCCGGTCCGGTAACCGATGGCCCCGTTTTCCGAAGAGCCGTAGATTTCAAGCATTGATTCCAAACCCCGGCTCTTCAGGGATCGGATGATCTCCGGCGGACAGGGCCCCGTGGACGTGACCCCGAGAACTCCCGGTGGGAATAATTCCCCGGTCTCCACGCAGAGCCGCCAGACATGCGGAAAACCGAGGATCGCGTCGCCCGGACGCAGTTCGTTGATCAGGGCGGAAGGATTTACGAACCGCCAATCCTCGTACGGCACGTTCAGCAACTTGGGAATCAGGACAGCGTGAATGAATCCGTAAATGTGGTGCGGCGGGGCCAGGGCCAGAAACCGGTTAACGCCGGAAAACAAGTCGGCCAGGTGCACGGCGTCCTGTTCCAGGAAAAAGAAGTCGCGAACAACGGTTTTCGGTTCGCCGGTGCTGCCGGAAGTGGAAAAGGCGATGCGGTCCGGGCGCGGACCAATCTGTTCCAGGAGATATCCGGCCCATTGTCCCAGGCTGGGCAGTTCGACCAAAACCGCGGCCTTTTCCGCCGACAGACCGAAATACCCGGCCACCTGTTCGGAGACCTGGCCCAGCTCATCCGGCGTTGCCTTCAACCGCTCCCGGATAAAATCGCTCTCCGGCGTAAGAAGCAGTTCATCACCGAACACGTCGGAGATGTTGCGAACCGCCTTGAGCCTGGCAAACGCGACAGCCCGAACCAGGATGAAATAATCGTAACTATTAAGCGCAATCCGCCGCACGCTGAGCCTCGCAGTGGATGCGCGTAAAGATTTTTGTCATGAAAAATAACCTTTCCTGTAAATTTTCCCCGGAAGACATCGAAGACGCCAAGCAAACGGGACGCTTATTGTCCATGGAACTGGAATTGTCCAGGGCGTGCAATCTGCGGTGCATTTACTGCTATGCGGATTCCGGGACGGCCCTGGACGCGGAGTTGTCCCTGTCGGAGATTCTGGACGCCGTGGATCAGGCCGTGGAACTGGGGGCCAGACGGATCATCGTCCTGGGCGGCGGAGAGCCGTTGGTTTATCCGGACATCCTGGCCATCCTGCGACATATCCACCGGCGCGGAGCGGCCATTGATCTGTTCACCAACGGCACGCGGATCACCGCCGAGCTGGCCAAGGAGTTCATGGCCCTGGGAGTCAGTCCGGTGATCAAGATGAACAGCATGCGCGAGGAGGTGCAGGACGTGCTGGCGGACAAGCCCGGGACCTTCGCGAAAATCCGCCAGGGGCTGCACCATCTGCGCGACGCGGGATACCCCGGACCGGACCTGCCGCTGGGTGTGCAAACCGTGATCTGCCGCCAAAATCTCTCGGAATTGCCGGACATGTGGGCCTGGATTCGCGACCAGGGCATGGTCCCGTACTTCGAGACCATCACCCTCCAGGGCCGGGCCCGCCAGTACCCGGAACTGCTCGTCGCCCCCGAGGAAATCCAGGCCCTGTTCCAAACCCTGGCCGACCTGGACAAAACCCGCTACGATATGGAATGGGATCCCCGCCCCCCGGTGGCCGGCCTGACCTGCAACCGTCATTTCTACACCTGCACGATAACCGTCCACGGCGACGTCGTCCCCTGCCCGGGCGTTGACATCGCCGTAGGCAACATCCGCACGGCCAAGCTCGCTGATATCCTCCACCAAAGCCCGGTGATCCGCGACCTGCGCAACATCCGCGAAACCATCAAAGGCGCCTGTAAAACCTGCGAGTTCCACCATTCCTGCTACGGTTGCCGAGGCATGGCCTACCAACACACCGGCGATTACCTAGCCGCGGACCCTCTTTGCTGGAGAAATCCGGAACGGATCAACTCATAACCAAGCCAAGTGCATGATATATTCCCGGCCAATCTGAAAGGACCGCACCCATGATCCAACTCCCCCACTCCGCCGCCGACCTGATGCCCCACCAGCGGCCCATGCGCCTGATCGACACGGTCCTGTCCGTGGAGCCGGACGGCTCGGGCACGGCGGAGACCGTTATCCGGGCGGACAATATTTTTCTGGACCGGGACGGCGCGTTGCTCCCCGAGGCCGTGGTGGAACTCATGGCCCAGGCCTTTGCCGCGGTCAGCGGCTCCATTGATCTCCAGGCCGGGCGTCCGGGACGGACGGGGTATCTGGTGGGGGTGAAAAAAGTCTCGTTTCCCGGTCCAGAAGCCAACCAGCCGGGCGTTTTAGTCGGCGACCGGCTGACCGTCGGGGTCCGGCCCACCGGAGAATTCGCCGGATTCGTGATCATCGACGCGGAGGTACGTCGTCACGATGACCTTTTGGCCCAGGGAGAACTGAAAATCTGGATCGCTTCGGACGGCGATGAGCAAGGAGGCCCGGCATGACGGTTCACCGCCTGGCCTTGTCCTGTTTTCTGCTCCTCTTGCTGTCTCTCGGACTTGCCCCAACCGCCGCGACTGACGAATTCAAGGAATTGACGCCGGCCCTACGGGAACGTCTGGCTGTCATTCACCAAGGCACCCGATCGGTCCAAGGGGATTTTGAGCAGGAAAAGCGCCTGAGCATGTTCGACCGAGCCTTTGTTTCCAAGGGCGTCTTCGCCGTGGAGCAACCCGGCAAAATTCACTGGGCCTATCAGGAGCCCTCCGCTTTTGGATTCGCCTCGGACGGGGAACAGGTCCGGCGCTGGAACGAGCACTCCGGGGTGTCCGCCCCCTCCCCTCTGGCCCGGGACCCGATCCTCTCGGTGATCGTGGACCAGATGCTGGCCTGGTCAACCATGGATACCGAGAAACTGGAAGCGTCCTTCACCCTTGCCGTACTGGAGACAACCCCGCTTACCCTGGAACTCCTGCCCAAAGTCCGGCAGCTCGCGGCGGTCCTCCAGCGCGTCCAGGTCTCCTTTGACCGGGACGAAACCCATCTTCAGGAGATCGTGCTCTTCGAACCCGACGGCGACACCACCCGCATCCGCTTCTTCAACGTCCGCGTCAATGAGAACGTTTCCCCGGGACTGTTCTAGAATCATGGCGCGAACTCCAGCCACGGTGCGCCTTTTCACCGTTTTATTGTCCCATAAATCCATCGTGCTCCTGCTTCTCGCGGGCTGCCTGTTCGTGGGGCTTTTTTTTCTGCGCCAAGCCACTTTGACGGAGGACATCGAGGCCATGCTGCCCGACGACGGCTCCGGCCTGGCCGAGGATGTCCGCCTGCTGGGCCATGCCCCGTTACTGTCCAAGGTGCTCGTGATCCTGGAACCGGCCCCGGGACGGTCCGGACTTGTCGATCTGGAAAAGCTGGAGCGGGCGGCTCAAGATATCAGGACCGCCGCCGGTCCACCCTGGTTCATCGGGCCAGACCACGCAAGAGAACAGTTGGACGTTCTGGATAAGGCTGATCAGTTTCTTTCCCTGCTCCCGGCGCTTTCCACGCCATCCGACCTGAAACGCATCGAAGCGTTGATCCAACCGGAATCCGTGCATCACGCCCTGGAGGAAGCCCGCGAGACGCTCCTGGGGTTGCAGGGTCTCGGCATGAAGGGGCTGATCAGCTCGGACCCGCTGGGATTGCGGAATCTGATTTGGGAAAAGCTTTCTTCCCTGGACATTCTCGGCGACGGCTTCGCCATGTCGAATCCGGATGAAGGCATTTTCCTGAACCCAGAGCAACCCGGAGCATTGATTATCCTGGACACACCGGTAGCCATGACCGACGCCCGAGGCTCCCGAGACATGCTGGCGGCCCTGGATGCCGTGCTGGCCGTGACGTTAGCGGATGCGTCTTCTGGTTCCTTTTCGGATAATCTTTCGAGCCCGATACGGGCCTTCGTGATCAGCGGCCACGCCTATACCGCGGCCAACGCCCAAGCCATCCAGCGGGATCTGGCCGTGGTGCTGCCCGTCTCGGCCCTGGGCATTCTGGCCCTGTTCGTTCTGTTTCTGCGCTCCTGGAGGGCCGTCTTCGCCTACGCCACGCCCCTTGTCGCCATGCTGGCCGGAGTGGCGGCCGTGGCCGCCACCGGCAACCCTCTCTCCGGCATCACGCTGGGCTTCGGGGCCGTGCTCATGGGCCTGGCCGTGGATTACGGGCTGCATGTCTGGTACGGGCTGCGCCGCGGGGCCGATCCGGCCCAAACCCTGGCCCTGCTGGCCAAGCCGATCCTGTTCTGCTGGCTGACCACCGCCGGAGTGTTCAGCCTGCTCTTGTTCTCCAGCCTGCCGGGACAGCGCCAGTTGGCTCTGTTCACGGTTTCCGGCCTGAGCGCGGCCATGCTTTTGTCCCTGACGGTCCTGCCGGTTTTGCTGCTGCGCCGAGACAAGCGGCATCAGTCCACGCCAGAGCGACCATTGGCGCATTTGGCCTCATGGCCGACTCGCCGCGGACCGGCGATCTCGGCGTTCGTCGCCCTGCTGGTGGCCGCCGTGCTCTGCTGGCCCTCGATTCATTTCGACGGACGCCTGCAGGCCCTGAGCATGGTCCCCGAGGAACTGGCTCAGGCCGAACGGGTCGTCACGGAGTCCTGGAGCGGAATTCGCAACCTGGCCATGCTTGTCGCCCAGGGCGATACCTTGGATAATGCGTTGCAAACGGCCCATGCCCAGCATGCCTTTCTGGAAAAAGCGGCCCCGGGCACGCCCGTAGTCAGCCTGGCTCCGTTGTTGCCGCCGGGCTCGGTGCAGGATTATTCCATCCAACGCTGGACGGATTTCTGGGCGCAACGAAAAACCGAGCTGCAAGAGATCATGGCCAGGGAAAGCGCCGAACTGGGGTTCGCCCCCCAGGCCTTTGCCCCGTTTTTCGATTTTCTTCAGACCGAGCCGCGCCGGGTGAACGGCGACCTCCTCCTCGACCTGGGAATGGGAGATTTGATCGACATGCTCGTTGTTCGGGACCATGGGCGCACGGCCATCCTCACGTTGATTCCCGACGAGCCCGCACTCCACGCCCTTCTGCCTTCCGAAACCCGACTGGTATCCCAGACCCTCCTAGGCCAACACATCGCCGCCGCCCTGCACCGGGACATGACCCGCTTTCTGCTGGCCGCGGGGGTCTTCGTGGTTCTGATGACCGCGATTTTGTTCCGCGACCCGCGGCGAATGCTCCAGGCCCTGACGCCGGCACTGGCCGGATTGTCGGCCCTGATCGTTGTCGTGACACTTCTGAACATTCCCTTTAATCTCTACTCCGTCGCGGCCACCTTCCTGGTGCTGGGGCTGGGCGTGGACTACGGCATCTTCATGGCCATGCGTCACGACACGCAAAGAAACAGCCTGGGAACTGACTTGGGCACGGGCCTGGACACGGCCCTGGACACGGAATGGGCCGTGTTGGTCTCCGGCCTGACCACCCTGCTCGGCTTCGGAGCCCTGGTCCTGGCCGACCATCCAGCCCTGCACTCCATCGGCCTGACCGTGCTCATCGGCATCGCCGCCGCGATCCCGGCGGCCCTGTTCGTGGTGCCGAGTCTGGAGCCGCCACCTTCAACGAACATGAAAAATACCACACCAGATCATAAGTTGCGTATGAAGCATGATGAGTTGTAGCCTTGCATCTGAATTCCATCGGGAGGCAGTTTATGACCGAGCTTACCTTCGAAACCATTGTATCTCCGAAACATGAACTTTGTTTTAACTTGCCAACCTCCTTGCCGATCGGCAGCGCCATCCGCGTTACGGTAGAAGCGGTCCAAGAGAACTCGCATGCACGTCGCTTCTCCCCCAAGTCGGAACTCGGCCGCAAGCTCTTAAAGGCACGAGAAGAATATGTTCAGCAGGGAGGAAGACTCCTGAACTGGGATGAAATCAATGAAGAGGTCCGCCGCCGCCGTGGAGGACTGACGGATGAATAAGCGGCGAACATATGTCGATGCCAACCTGCTCATCGCAGCTTGGCGTGGCAAGGATGAGGTCGCTGAGAAGGCATTGAGCATCCTGGATGACCCGTTCCGAATGCTCATTGTAAGTGAAGCTTTGTGGCTGGAAATCATGCCAAAAGCGATATTTCAAGAAGAACATCGGGAAAGAGCTTTTTATGAAGCCATTTTTGCGCATGCGGATCAATGCCCATGGAAGACAAATGTGTTGAAGTCCGCTCAAGACCTTGCTCAACGATACGGCCTCGCCGCAATGGATGCAATTCACATTGCCACGGCCATAGATGCCGGGGCCGACGAATTCATATCTGGAGAAAAACCGACAAAACCGATGTTCAAGATCAAGGAGATAAAGACTATATCCTTGCGAGACTCGTAACATGCATCCGGCCATCATGCTGTTCGATATTTTGTTCTTGAAAGCCGGACGCTGTAAATATTGGATTGAAAAGCGACCCCTTTTGCTCATTTTGCTGGCTCTCCTGTCGATCTTTGCCGGTTGCGCCAAGCCGTACACCCCGCCAGCGAATTTTTCGCCGCTGCCTTCTGGAACCCACATTACCTGCGCCCACCCGTTTTCCGCCCTGGAGGCAGGCACCCTGCATTTACGCCAGACCGTAATCTGGAAAGCTGGTGAACGGGTTCAGGTCATGCAGGGGATCATGCTGCTGGACGGCCAGCGGAAGCAGGTTCGACTTCTCGGTTTGTCGGAGATCGGGATCAAGCTTTTTGATTTGACGGTGGGCGGGGATGTGCACGAAGTTCACCTTCTGGCCCCGGTCCTGGGACCGGCTCGGGAACTGCTGGCGCGGCAGGTCGCCCAGAGCGTCCGGCGGGTCTTCTTGACGTATCCTGAAATGGAAACGGCCCAGGCCTTTGTCGGACCTGGCTCCGTGATTCTGGCCGATCACACTGGAGATGGAAATCTTGTCCTTGAATGCTCCCCGCCTGGAGAGCCGGTCCGCCGCGTCTGGAGCCCGGATCAACGCTGGGAGATTGACCTTGACGACTATTCCCTTATGAACGACATCACGTTGCCCGGGCGGATTGTCTACCAGGACCACCGAGCCGGCTACGTATTGACCATTATCCTGCATGAGGTCTTTGAGCCATGAACACGATCCGCGACGGCATTCTGGCCGCCCGGTTAGGGGCGGCCACCTGGGAGACCGACCAGGCCATCCGTCAGAACTTCTCCTTCCCGCCCGATTTCGTCGGTTTCGACGGGCACTTTCCAGGAGAGCCGATTCTGCCGGCCGTGGTCCAGATCGGAATCGGCGTTGTCCTGGCCCAATCCTTTCCAGCGAGGGAAACCGGCCCTTGTCGATTGAAAACCGTAACCCGGGCCAAGTTCCTGCGAAAATTGAAGCCCGGAGAAACCATTACGGCCCAATGCTCCAGGCGCGGCCCGGATGGAGGAGCGTTCGACGTCGCCTTGACCGTGGACCAGCAACAGGCCGCGGCGTACACCCTGACCTTTTCCTTGGCCTACACCTCTGAACCAAGCGACCCCACGGACGGATAAAACCATGCGCAAACCGTATTTCCCAAAACAGAACGGCCATCCCGAGCCCTTGCGAGCCGTCTGTTCACGACGGGTGCGCTTCGAGGAAGTGGACCCGCTGGGCATTGTCTGGCATGGCCGCTATCCCAGTTTTTTCGAGGACGCGCGCATGGCCCTGGGCGACAAATACGGAATCGGCTACATGGTCTTCTACGAGCACGGCGTGGTCACGCCCATCAAGATGATGCACGTGGACTACCACCAGCCCCTGCGCTTCGGCGAAGAGTTTACCGTGGAAGGAATCCAGCATTTTTCGGAGTCCGCGCGGATCAACACCGAATACGTGGTCCGCAACGGCGCTGGGGAAATCGCCACCACGGGCTATACCGTGCAGATGCTCCTGGACCTGAACATGAACGTGCTCATTGCCCTGCCTCCTTTTTTCGAAGCCTTCTGCGACCAATGGAAACGAGAAGAACCATGCGCATGCATCTGATCTACCCCAAATGGCCCAAGCTCGAACGCCAGACCGAGTTCCACCTGCCGCCTCACGGGCCGGTGGTGTTCGCGGCGGAAGTCCCCGAGGACGTGGAGATCACATTCACGGACGAAAATCTGGAGCCCCTGAACTTTGACGCCTCCACGGATCTGGCGGCCCTGTCGGTAATGCTCACCTGTCAACTGCCCGGGGCTCTGGCCATCGCGGACCGCTACCGGGAGCTGGGCGTGCCGGTGATCATGGGCGGCATCGGGACCATGCTCCATGCCGAGGAAGCGGCCCGACACGCGGACTCGCTCTTTCTGGGCGAAGTGGAAGGCCGCTTCGCCGAGGTGATCCGGGACGCAAAAGAAAGCCGTCTACGCCCCGTCTATGACTATCTCGGCGCACCTCCGGACATCTCTCTGGCGGGGACGGCCCGGCGCACCATTCTGAAACGCGACCTGTACAACTATCGCGGCGTCCAGATGGTGGACTTGCTCCACGCCTCCCGTGGCTGCAAATTCAACTGCATGCCCTGCTGCGTGGCGTACCTGGGCGGCAAGTCCTTCCGGCCGCGCCCCATTCACAAGGTCATCGCGGAAATGGAATCCATCGCCAACAACCGGCTGTTCTTCGTGGACAATTCCCTGGCCCAGGACCGGGAATGGCTGAAGGACCTGTTCACGGCCATGATCCCCTTGAAGCGCAAATGGATTTCCCATCCCATCATGTACGACCCGGAAATCCTCGACCTCGCGGCCCAGGCCGGCTGCTGGTACGTGTACCAGGCGGTGATCGACGACTCAAAAACCATTCGGGAACGGATCACGATGCTCAAGGACCACGACATCGGCATCGAAGGCACCATTCTGCTGGGTCTGGACGATCACGACGAATCCTACATCAAACGGATGGTGGACTTTCTTCTGGAAGTGGAACTGGACATGGCCGAGTTCACGATCCTGACCCCGTTCCCGCACACCCCCATCCGGGAGATGTTCGAAAAGCAGCACCGCATCATCAGCAACAACTGGCTTGACTACACCTGCGACAAGGTGGTTTTTCAGCCCAAGCAAATGTCCCCGGACACCCTGCAGGACCTCTTTCATTATGCCTGGGATACGTTTTACGCCGAAGGCGGCCCCCAACTGCGCATGGGCAACTTGTTCAAAAAGGTCATTTCCAAGGAAATGGACGACGGCACCTACCGCCGCTACGACCTGAAACGCAAACGGGCCTTTCCCAAAAAGAAAACTGACACGGAGCATTCCCGCCATGATTGATCTTGTACCTTCCCCACGCCGATGAAAATTCTTCTGCTTGCCACAAACACGGATCGCGAGCCCTATCCGGTGTATCCCCTGGGCATGGCCGTGGTCGCCCAGGCGCTGTTCACCGCGGGTCATGAAGTCCGGCAGCTCGACTATCTGGCCATGGGCGAGTCCGACGAAGCGCTGCGGGCAGCCCTGCTGGAGTTTCAACCCCAGGTTGTCGGCCTGTCGCTGCGCAACATCGACGACGTGGACTCCTGCGGCTCTCCGGAACAGTGGTTTCTGGACCGGAGCAGGCGAATCGTGGAACTGCTCCGCGCGACCCTCGACGTCCCGATCATTGTCGGCGGTCCGGCATTTTCCATCATGCCCGAAGCCATCCTGGAGTATCTGGGCGCGGATTTCGGCGTGGCCGGGGAAGGAGAGCGGGCCGTCCCGGACCTGCTTTCCCGCATCGAGCGGGGAGAGCCCGGGCCGCGGATCGTCAAAAGCACCCCGCTGGACGCGACGGGAATGCGTTCGCCCCGGATGGACCCCGTCATCCTGGAGTATTATCAGCGGGAAAGCGGCCTGCCGGGCGTGCATACCAAGCGAGGATGTCCGCACGACTGCGTGTATTGCAGCTATCCGGCCATCGAGGGACGCACCATCCGTCCGCGGGACCCGGAGCATGTGGTAGACGACATGGCCGAATTGGCTCGGAACCACGGAGTGGACCACGTCTTTTTCACCGACTCCGTATTCAACGACGATCAAGGCCACTATCTGGCCGTGGCCGAAGCCCTGCTCAGACGCAACCTGCCCGTGCGCTGGAGCGCGTTTTTTCGCCCCGGCCCCATTCGCAATGAGGAACTGGACCTGCTGCTCCGCTCCGGCCTGCTGGGCATGGAGGTCGGCTCCGACGCCCTGGCCGAAGCAACCCTTGCCGGACTCGGCAAAGGCTTCTGCTGTTCGGACGTGTTGCGGTTCAATGCCGCCTGCGCGGCCCGAGACATTCCCCTGGCCCATTATCTGATCATCGGCGGACCTGAGGAAACCGAAGCGACCATCAAGGAAACCCTGGTCAACCTCGAAAAGATGGAACACTGCGTGGCCTTCCTTTATTCCGGCTTGCGCATCCTGCCGCGAACCAGGCTGCGCAAACGCGCCGTGGCCGAAGGCCTGATCGACCGGCAAACCTCGCTGCTTCATCCCGCCTATTACCACAGTCCCCTGTTGGACCGCGAAACCATGCATGCAATCGTGAGCCAGGCCCTGCGCGGTCGTCGCGACCGTTTCTTCCCGCCGCGAAACGCCCAGGATCGTATGAACGTGATGCGCCGCTTCGGATACCGAGGCCTGGTCTGGGACCAGTTGATCAACGCGGAGAAGCAGCGCCGGGGAAAAAATGGGAACGGCCGGGCAAACGGGAGGGCCAACGGAGGCTCGTCAAAAGAGGCTTTTCCCGCCGCATCACCGCATTGCTCCCAAGGAAGCGCCCAAACCGCGCCCTTCTCCCCGCCCCTCGCCGCGCAACACCTCGCGAGCATTTCGACTTCCAAAGCCTGACACCCGACTTCACCCAATCATGCCCACCCTTGACCACAATCGCGTTCTCCTGGTCCATCCTTTGGGATACGCCGCCGGACGGGCCGGTGGAGACATTTCCCGCTTGGCCAACATCATGCCGCCCCTGGGACTGGCCACAATGGCCGCGTACCTGGAAAAACTGGGCATTGAGTCGGACATCGTGGATTTTTACGCTTGGCCGGACTCGGAACGGCGGATGCGCGACCTGCTGCTGGAAAAACGGCCCGGATTCGTCGGTTTTTCCTGCACCACCTCCACCTTCCTGGACGGGGTCCGGCTGGCCGGGCTGGCCAAGGCGGTGCTGCCCGGCGTACGCGTGGTCTTTGGCGGGGTGCATGTCTCGGCCTTGCGGGAACGAATGCTGCGCGACCACCCGGTGATCGACCACATCGTCGTCGGCGAGGGCGAGCAGAGCCTGGCGGAGCTGATCCAAACCGAAGGCCTGAGTCACGATGTCCTCGGAGTGATCTCCCGAGGCGCTTGCGCCGACGAAATCGTCTTTGCCGGGCCCCGGCCACGAATTCCGAATCTGGACGACCTGCCGTACCCGGCCTATGAGCGTCTGCCGGGCTACCCCGGCCGCTACACGCTGCCCGTGTTCAACTACCCCACGACTCCCAACGCCAGCGCCTTGTCCAGCCGCGGATGTCCGTACGCCTGCGCCTATTGCGACCGATCCGTGTTTGAACGCAGCTACCGCTTCAACTCCGCCGCCTACCTGTATGACCACATGCGCTATCTCAAGGAGCGCTTCGGCATCCGGCATGTCAATTTCTACGACGACCAGTTCACGTTTCATCTCCAGCGCATCGAACAACTCACGGACCTGATGATTGATGCACCTCTGGACATGACCTTCAACTGCGCGGTGCGCGCCGAACACGTCACCGAACCCCTGCTTCGCCGCCTCAAGGCCGCCGGGTGCTGGATGATCAGCCTGGGCATCGAAACCGGGGATCAGGACTTGCTTCGCGCCATGAACCGCAAGATAGACCTGGATCAATTGGCCGAACGCATCCGGCTGATCAAGAAGGTCGGCATCCGCGTCAAGGGACTGTTGATGATCGGCCTACCCGGCGAGACCGAGGAAAGCGTGGAAAAAACCCGCCGGTTCCTGTTCTCCCTGCCCGTGGACGACTTCAACCTGACCAAGTTCACCCCCTTCCCCGGCGCTCCGGCCTACGCGACCATCCGCGACCACGGAGAGTTCGACGAGGATTGGAGCCGCATGGACTGCATGCACTTCCTCTTCGTGCCCCGAGGCTTTACCCGTGAACGCCTGGAAGAGCTCCATGTCTCCTTCTACCGCCAACATTACCAGCGCCACCACGTGCTCCTGGACTACGCCACCATGCTCTGGCGCTCCCCGGACAGTTGGCGTCGGTTCCTCCTCAATCTTGGATCATTCATCCGCTTTGCGCGGGGCCGGGACAGGTTCGATGGTGCGTGACACGGAGCGTAACCGGGAACCCCGCATCCTCGTGGTCGTGCCCGTGTACAACCACGGTTCCACCCTCAGGCAGGTGGTGGAGGGCGTTTTGGCGGTGTATCCGGAGGTGATGGTGGTGGACGACGGAAGCACGGACCAGGGGCTGAAGCATATCGCCGACCTGCCCGTGCATATCCGGGCGCACCAAACGAACCAGGGCAAGGGAGCGGCCATTCGCACCGCGGCTCGGGAGGCCGCCGCCCACGGCTCGACGCACATCGTGACCATCGACGCGGACGGCCAGCACGATCCCGGCGATCTGCCCCAATTCTTCGACACCGTTCGAAATCACCCCTTGGCCGTCATCGTGGGGGCACGGGATTTCACCACGGCCAACGTACCCCGGGCTTCCCGGTTCGGGCGCTGGTTCTCCAACTTCTGGCTGCGCGTCCAGACCGGCCGCAAACTGCTGGACACGCAAAGCGGTTTCCGGGCTTACCCCGTGGCCCTGTTCGAGCATCTGGAGTTCACCGAAACCCGCTACGCCTTTGAAGTGGAAGTGCTGGTCCGCTCGGCCTGGGCCGGACTGGATCTGCTGGACGTGCCGGTTCGGGTCCACTATCCCCCGGCTGAACAGCGGGTTTCCCACTTTCGGGCATTCATGGACAATGTCCGGATATCCTGGCTGAACACCCGACTGACCCTGCGCTCCATGCTCCCCTGGCCCCATCGCCGGATCATCGAGCGGACCCAGGGGAGTGCGGCCATAAGTATTCTTCGGCCGATCCAGTCCCTGAAGATCCTGCTGCGCGAAGCGATCACGCCGGGCGGCCTGGCCAGGGCCGCCTTCCTGGGCGTGTTTTTGGGAACATTGCCCCTGGTGGGCATCCATACCATGGCTATCCTGTTCACGGCCGGATATCTGGGCCAGAACCGGGTTATGGCCGTTGCCGCCAGCCAGTTGTGCATGCCGCCGCTGGTACCGGCGCTGTGCATCGAAACCGGCCATTATCTGCGCCACGGCTCGCTTCTGACCGAATTCACCATCCAGACCCTGGGGCATCAGGCCCCGGCCCGACTCTGGGAATGGGTGCTCGGCTCCCTGGTACTGGCTCCGGTCCTGGCTTCCCTGGTAGCAGGGGCCACGTTCATCACGGCCCACCTTGTGCGCCTTTCCATCCGGCGAAACGCCAAGGAACGCGACGCATAATGACCAGCCCCACCTCTTCATCCGCATCGTCATCCGCATCTGCGTCCGCCTCTTCCGGCGGCTCTTCCGCCTGGTCCAGCCGGAGCATCGCAGCCAGATGGCAGCACCAGTTTTTCTATCTGGCCATTCGCCTGGGCGGGCGTCGCCTGGCCTATGCCTGGACCTACCCGGTGGTTGCGTATTACCTGCTTTTTCGGCCTCGAATTCGAGCCAGGACCCGGCACTACCTAAGTCGCCGTTTCCCGACTCACACCGGCTTCCAGGCCTTTACGGACAGCTTCCGACTCAGCCTTTCCTTTGCTCAGGCCCTGGTGGACCGGGCAAGGGCGGGAATTCTCGGACCGGAAAGCATGGCCGTCCGTTTCAACGGATTTCAAACACTTCGGGAGTTGCTGGACCAGGGGCGGGGACTGATTCTGATGGGCGCCCACGTGGGCTGCTGGCAGGCAGCCATGTCCGGCCTGAATAGGCTTCAGGTCCCGACGCACCTGCTCATGCAGCGGGATCAGGGAGACGTTGACCGGCACTACCATGAACATAAGGGACTGGAATCGCCGTACAGGATCATCGACCCCAACGGATTTCTCGGCGGAGCCGTGGAAATTGTCCAGGCTCTGGGACGCGGAGAAATCGTCAGCGTCATGGGCGACCGGATCTTCGGCCACGACCAGAACCATCTGGATCTGCCGTTTCTGGGCGAGTCGGCTGCCTTTCCAGTAGGGGCCTACAAAATCGCCGCCACCACCGGAGCGCCCGTGGCCGTGCTTTTCTCGAACAAAACCGGGCCTGACGCCTATGCCCTGAACCTGGCCCGGGTGATCCAGGTCCCCCAAGTCCGGGACCGTCGATTGGAAGCCCTGCGACCGTTCGCCCTGGAGTTCGTTGAATCCCTGGAAACGTATTCCAAGGACTATCCCTACCAGTTCTACAACTTTCACGATATGTGGAGTACGCCCCGATAAGATCGTGCCATCGATCACCAAAAAGAGACCTGGATTCCGGCCTTCGCCGGAATGACTGAATTCAACAGGGCCTTTCCGCAAAGTCACCCCGGCGCAGGCCGGGGTCCAGGCGAAGCTGCTCGGAGCTATTGAAAAATTATCCCGACAACAAATACGACGAACAAAGGACAACACGATGAGCTTCAAGGACAAAGTCAAACAAACTCTGATCGAGGAACTGAATCTGGAGGACATCTCCCCCGAAGATATCGACGACGATGCGCCGCTCTTCGGCGAGGGACTGGGGCTGGACTCCCTGGACGCCGTGGAACTGGTGGTCATCATCCAGAAACACTTCGGGGTGGTCATCGCGGACATGGAGCAAGGGCGGACGGCATTTCAATCCGTCAACGCGCTGTGCGACTTCATCCAGGAGCGCAGTCCCCAGTGAGCGTACCGTGTCCCAACCATACCTCGACCAGCCTCGTGCCGGTACCCGTAACGGGCATGGGATGCATCTGCGCTACCGGGATGAACCTGGAGCATTGCATGCAAACCATTTTTTCCGGTCGGCGTGCCCCTGCTCCTCCTCGACGATTTCAGAGCAGCCATCCCACGATGTACCCCGTCTTTGAGGCTCCCGAGGCGTTCTTCGCCGAAAATCAGGACACCCACCGGACCTTGACCGTGCGCTTTGCCTTGCACGCGGCCCGCGAAGCTCTTTACCAGGCAAGTCTCTCCGCGGATCGTTGCCGAAATTTGCGCGTCGGGGTGTGCATCGGCACCACCGTGGGCGGGACGTTGAACAGTGAGGAATTTTACCGCGAGTATCTCCAATCCCAGAACCCGGACATGGAGCCGGTACGTCGCTATCTGCGCGGCAACCCCGCGGCGGCCATTGCACGGGAATTCGGATTCCAGGGGCCGTGTCAGACCGTGACCAACGCCTGTTCCTCGGGTACGGACGCCATCGGGATCGGGGCCGGATGGATCCGGGCGGGGCTGTGCGACGTGGTGGTGGCCGGGGGCGCGGACGAGCTGTGCCGGGTGACCTACAACGGCTTCGCTTCCCTGAAGATCATGGACCCGGAGCCGTGCCGCCCCTTTGACCGGGATCGTCGGGGGCTGAATCTGGGAGAGGGCGCGGGGATCATGATCCTGGAGGCCCAGCCTTCGGGAAAAGAGACGGAGAAGGGAGTATTGGGGGGGAATCCCGAGAAAATTCTCGGAAAAATTCTCGGATACGGAACGGCCTGCGACGCCCACCACCTGACCGCGCCGCACCCGGAAGGACTGGGCCTCAAAAACGCCCTGGCCGAGGCTTTGCGCATCGCCGGACTGACCCAGGACGACATCGCCTTTGTCAATGCCCACGGCACGGGAACCAAGGACAACGACGCCGTGGAAAGCAGGGTGTTGGCCGAGGACTTGCCCGCCGTCCCGTTCCTGTCCACCAAAGGGGCCACTGGGCACGCCCTCGGTGCCGCCGGGGCCATCGAAGCCGTGCTCAGCCTGGCGTTTCTGCGCCTGGGCAAGGTCCCCGCGAGCCCCGGATTCAGCGAACCGGGCGAGGACATCGCCCTGTCTCCCCTCACCATAACGACCAACCGCGACCAGCCCCACGCCCTGTCCCAATCCCTGGCCTTCGGCGGGACCAACAGCGTCCTGGCCCTTTCCCGGTGAGAGGGAGACGAAAATCAGGAACCCGGATTCAACCGCAGGGACAACTCGCGGAATTTGTCGGCCATGTGACGAAGGGCCTGGGTACGTTCGGGGTGAGCGTGGGTGCGGCGATGGAGCCATTCGGCGAGATAGACCAACTCGGATTCGCTCAGATCGGGACGAGAACGTCCGGTTGCGAATATCTCCAGCAATTCCCGCCGGGCTTGTTCCCTGGCGGCGATGGCCTGCATGATGCCCTGGGCCGCGGCATCCCGCTCCAGGCGTTCGGCCAGGATGCGGACCTGATCGTCCGGGGCTTCTTCCTGGGAGGTCAACAGTTCGGTCTCAGCCAGCTGATAGCGGGAATGGGCGGCATAAGCATTGGTCTGGGCCTGGAACCACCGCGCCATCAGGGCCGGAGCGTCTTGATGGTCCGCGTAGGCTTGCACAGCCTGGGACAGGGCCGCAACGGAACCGGACAATAACCGATAGAACTCCTGCTGCTCCTGGATGTTCAGGCCGCGCTCTTCGGACGATCCTCCCTGGGCCGGGAACGACCATCGCCCGGTCAGCACCGCTTCATCCAGGGCCTGCTCGAAGACCGGCACGAACAGCACCCAGATGGTTTCCAGGGCTTCGGGCTGAAGCAGATTCCGGAAAATCTCCTCCCTGCCCTGGATCAAGGAAGGGCTTTGGTGATCCAGGCCGACCAAATCCATCCCATAGCGCCGATTCAGGGACGAAAAATGGAATTGCAGCCGTCCCTGGGCTTGGGGATTGAACTCGGAATTGGGCGGATGGTACCCGGCCACGATCTGGTGGGCCAGGTCGTCGAAAAACGATCCGCTGATGTTCGTCAGGCCGGAGGGTTGGGATTCCAGAGGGTCTTCCGGGGGGGCAGACTGGGCTTCCGGCAAGCCGGGAACATCCGTCTCGTCGGGTGGGGCAATTGATGGGTCAGGTGGAGACCCTGGAGCTTCAAGGGCCGCGTCAGGCTCGCCCTCAAGCACGGGAGGAAGAATCGGGAGGGGCGCGACGTATCGTGATTCCGCGGGAGCTTGCGGTTCGGGAGAAACCGTCCGCGCGGGGGGAACATCCACCACCGCTTGCTCATCTCCGGGACGCCACATCAGGATCAAGGCCGCGGCGGCCAGAACCACCGCGCCGATTGCAACCATCAGGACCTTGCGCACGACGCCCCTCCTTTGTTCGACAGGGTTACTTCACGGCTTCATAAATCCGCATCGGGGGAATGTTCAGCAGTTCGAACTCGGATTTGACGTTCCGGAAAAAATGCTCCAGGTGCACGAACAGGTGGTCGTCCTTCTGGTAGAACGTCTGGTAAGCCAGGAATTTGCCGTTCTCGGCCAGAATCTGATGGGTTTGATGGATGATTTCCTGTCGGGTTTGCTGGTCGAGGTAGGAGAAGGGAATTCCGGAAATGATGTAGTCCGGCTTACCCGGCAACTGGCCGTTGACCAGAGCGCCGACGTTTTCCACGCTGTCGTTGAAAATGTGCACCCGCTCGCTGCGAAACGCCTTGGTCAGACACTTGAACATGTCCTTGTTGCGCTCGATCAGGACAAGATGGGCGCTGGGCCGCATCTTTTTGAGCAGATACTCCGTAAAAACCCCGGCGCCGGGGCCGTATTCGACGATCACGTTGGCCTGGGAAAAATCGATCTTTTTGCACACCCGTTTGACCCCAAAGGGGGATGTCGGCGTGATGGAGGCGACGTTTTTGTCCCGCAAAAAACATTTCACATAGTTGACTGTGCTCATGACGCTGCTGCTTCCATGTTGGGTTGTTTGAATTATTGTGGACTCCCAGAACCAAAATGGCAAGCGCGTGTCGCTTGGGCATTTTGACAACCGGGGCAAAGGATGCTTTGTTCTCAAGGGCTTGTCTTCAGCCGACCCTAGGCGGGATTTCACCATCGATTTCGTGGCGGAAAAAGCTTGGCTCCCCTCGCCGAAGACGGCATCACCCATATTCGGCTGGTAAGCCATACATGCTGTTTTTTTCAAATGTCAATGCGCGCATATCCGGCGTCCAGGGTAAATCTGTTCTCACCATAATCCAAATCGGTATCGAAATCGAAATCGAAATCGAAATTAAAAAATACTGTGCACCACCCTGTGGTTACTTATCTTCTTAGACATGACGTTCGATTTCGATCACGATTTCGATTTCGATTTCGATACCGATTCAGATAGCGGTGGAGGATCGAAGAGCATATTTGCCTTGATCCGGCATCACGAAGAGCCGGAGTCGTAATCTGAACGACACGGAACCAGTCAGGAGCGAACAGATGAACCATATCGAGCAGATGGCCGACGAACTGGCGAACGAAGTCATTTCCGAAGCCGCGCAGACGTTTTTCGGGCAACGCAAGACCCTTGAAGAAGAACTGGATCGGTTCATGTCCCGTTCCCGACAAGTGCTGGAGCTGGGCAAGCGGGTCATGGACGAACAAAACGTCCTCCACGGCGTCTTGCTGGACGCGGAAACCATTCAGGCTTTTTATGCCGCCATCGGCCTTCCCACTCCGGAGTATCTCTCTCCCGCCCCTCGGGACGAAATCGCCCGCCGCCTCTCCAAACCCACTTCCTGGACGCTGCACGGCGGATATTCTAAATTGCTCTTTTCCGCGTACTCCCGCACCCAGTCTGAAGTGGACGTCTATCTGCACGGCGGATACAGGGACGATCCCACGCACCCCAAGCGTAAGATCGGCTTTAGCGGATATCGCTATCTGGTGGAGTGGGCGGAAAAGCTGAACCACACCATCACCAAGCTGAACACGGAGCAATCAGCTGGAGAGGTGCTGCAATTCGTGAAAAGGCTGGATTCCCGGTCCTGCGCCATGGAAAAGGCCGCCGGGGCGTCGTGCGAGATCGGCAGGGACCGGGGCATGCTGTTCACGTGCATTGATTTCGCCTCGCTGTGCCTGCCCGTTTTCCCGGAATACCCGCCCCCAGCCACCGTGCAAAAGGACATCCAGCGATTCGCCAAGACGACCTGCGCCCGTCGCGAACCGGATGTTCGCGAACTGCTGCGGGATCTGAAAAACAAAGGCGCATAGCTGACTAACTACCATCATCCATTCAACCAATTTTCCTCGGGAGAAATCGTGACGTCCGTCGAGAACAAACGCAAGGGGATCATTCTGGCCGGAGGCTCGGGCACCCGACTGTATCCGCTGACCAGGGCCACGAGCAAGCAGCTGATGGCCGTGTACGACAAGCCGATGATCTACTATCCGCTCAGCGTGCTGATGCTGGCCGGCATCCGGGAGATCCTGGTCATTACCACCCCCCAGGACGGTCCGGCCTTTCGGAACCTGCTCGGCGACGGAAGCCACTGGGGCGTCGATTTGGAATACGCGGTCCAACCCGAGCCCGGCGGCATTGCCCAGGCCTTTCTGATCGGACGTGACTTCCTGGCCGACCGGGGCTGCGCCCTGATCCTTGGAGACAACATCTTTTACGGCCACGGATTGACCGAAAAACTGCGCCGGGCCATGACCGCCGATCGCGGGGCTACGGTGTTCGGCTATTGGGTCAGCGATCCGGAGCGCTACGGCGTGGTGGACTTCGACGACCGGGGCAAGGCCCGGAGCATCGAGGAAAAACCCGAGGCCCCAAAATCCAATTGGGCCGTCACCGGCCTGTACGTGTATGACCATCAGGTCACGGATATCGCCTCCGAACTGCAACCCTCCCCGCGCGGTGAACTGGAAATCACCGACGTGAACATGGTCTATCTCCAGCGAGAGCAGTTGCACGTGGAATGCCTGGGCCGCGGCTATGCCTGGCTGGACACGGGCACCCACGCCTCCCTGCTCCAGGCCGGGAATTTCGTGCAGACCATGGAAGAACGTCAGGGTCTGAAAATCGCCTGTCCGGAAGAAATCGCCTACGCCAACGGCTGGATCACCGCCGAGGACATCCTGGAGCTGGCCAAGCCGCTGCGCAAGAGCGGGTACGGCCGCTACCTGGAAGCCCTGGTCCGGCGCGACCCGCTTTTCCCCGACCAGGGAGGCCGGCCATGAATGTCCAGACCACGCCTCTCGATGGAATCCTGCTGATCGCCCCCAAAATCTTCGGCGACGCCCGCGGCTTTTTCCTGGAAACCTTTCAGGCCCAACGCTACGCCGATGCCGGGATACACGCCCCCTTTGTCCAGGACAACCATTCCCGCTCCGCCCGGGGCGTGCTGCGCGGACTGCACTACCAGATTGAACGGCCCCAGGGAAAACTGGTCATGGTCACCAAGGGCGCGGTGTTCGACGTGGCCGTGGACATCCGCCGGAACTCGCCGACCTTCGGCCAATGGTTCGGGGCCGAACTCAACGACGAAAACCATCACCAGCTCTACGTTCCACCAGGCTTTGCCCACGGGTTCCGCGTCCTCTCGGAACAGGCCGACTTTCTCTACAAATGCACCGAATACTACGCCCCGGAACTGGAGCGCTCCATCATCTGGAACGACCCGGACATCGCCATCGCCTGGCCCCTGGAAGCCCCCAGCCTCTCGGCCCGGGACGCCCAGGCACCGCGCCTGAAAGACGTCCCACCCGCCGATCTCTTCTGATCCCGTCGCCCCCACCCCGCTCTCCACGGCCGGAATGCACAGCGCATCCCGGCCGTTTGTTTTTTCGCCGCTATCTCTCCGATCCATCGAAAAAACAAATCGATCAAACTTGACGTCATTCGTGAATCCGATTGGACGGAAACTCCAAAAACCGTGTATGCAGCGCCAGATCATGTTCGAACTTCATTTCACCTGTCCAAAGCAAGGCAAGGAATTCCGATCCGCGCGATGGTCCGTGGATCCGGACCTGGAAGCCGTCACCGACCCGGAAGACCGCAAACACCTGCGCGGCCTGGTCCACGTCCCCTGTCCCTTCTGCGACGAACCCCACGCCTACACCCCGGACGAACTGGCATGCCCCCTCCAGCCCCCGAACACCGCTCCAGCATCCAACTCTCAACCTCCTGACTCCTGACTCCTGACTTCTGACTCCTGACTTCTCCCCCTCAACCCCAACAAGGAGGACACCCCCCATGTCTCGGGCCGTCAAAAACATCTTCGCCACCACCCTGGGCATCATCGCCGTGGGTTCGATCATCGGCGTGGTGGCCGGTTTTCTGCAGCAGGCCGGAAACCCGGCGAACATGGCCATCTGCGTGGCCTGTTTCGGCCGGGACATCGCCGGGGCCATCGGCATTCACCGTGCCGGGGTGGTCCAGTACCTCCGCCCGGAGATTCTGGGCTTTGTCCTGGGCTCCTTTGCCGCGGCCCTGGCCTTCAAGGAGTTCAAGCCCAGCGGCGGCTCCGCGCCGGTGACCCGGTTCGTGCTGGGGATGATCGCCATGATCGGGGCCCTGGTCTTTCTGGGGTGCCCCTGGCGGGTGATCCTGCGCCTGGCCGGCGGGGACGGCAACGCCCTGTTCGGGCTGGCCGGATTGGCCGCCGGAGTGTGGATCGGCACGCTGTTCTTCAAAAAAGGCTTCAATCTCGGTCGCGGCCAAGTCCAAAGCTGGAGCGCGGGACTGATGATCCCCCTGCTCATGCTCGGCCTGCTGGCCTTGCGGCTGCTGTATCCACCCGTTCCCGGCGAGGCCCAAAGCGGCGTGCTCTGGTACTCCCTGAGCGGACCGGGCGCGGCCTACGCCCCGTTGGGCTTTTCCCTGGCCGCGGGCCTGGGCATCGGCTTTCTGGCCCAACGCAGCCGGTTTTGCACCATGGGCGCGATCCGGGACGTGATCCTGTTCCGCCAGATGTATCTGATGTACGGCTTCATCGCCCTGCTGGTCGCGGCGTTCATCACCAATCTGTTCCTGGGCCAGTTCAACCCCGGATTTGAGGGCCAACCCGTGGCCCATACCATGGGACTTTGGAACTTCATGGGCATGGTGGTGGCCGGTCTGGCCTTCGCCCTGGCCGGCGGGTGCCCCGGCAGACAGTTGTTCCTATCCGGCGAAGGCAACACGGACGCCGGAATCTTCGCCCTGGGCCTGCTGGCCGGAGCGGCCCTGGCCCACAACTTCGGCCTGGCCAGCTCGCCCGCGGGCATCGGCCCCCACGGCATGGCCGCGGTGATCATCGGCCTGGCGGTACTGCTGTTCATCGGCGTGGCCAACTGCAAAAAATCCTGAAGACGGAGAAACGATCATGGCACGACAACACATCGACGCACGCGGCTTATCCTGCCCCCAACCCGTGCTCCTGGCCGCCAAGGCCATGGACGCGGCGGACGGCGGAGAACTGGAAATCCTCATTGACAACGAAGCCAGCCGGGAAAATGTCGGACGGGCCGCCCAAAGCAAAGGCTGGACCGTGGCGGCCAGCGAGGAAGTGGACCAGGATTTCCGCCTGGTGCTGACAAAGTGATCGGTTTCCTCCGCAACCTGTTCGGCAAGGAGGATGACGCCAAGCGCGGCGTCTCCGAAAAGGGCCTGCTGCTCTACCACAGCACCGGCGAGGTGATCCGGGCCGAGACCCTGCTCAAGGAAGCTGGAGTAGCGGTGGCGGTCAAAGGGCCGCCCCCGGATCTGCGCCAGGGCTGCGACATGGTCATCGAGTTTCCGCTGCTGGAGGAGATGCGCATCCGCGAGCTGCTGGAACAGGCGGGCCTCGCCCCCATGCGCGTGGCCGCGGCCCAGGATCATCTCCTGGAACCCGTATCCCTGTACCATGTCAAGGATTTCGGGGACTATTTGATGGTCCGGGCCGCGAACATGAAGATCACCTTGGACAAGCGGGACCGCCGGATCGTCAACGTCTCCGGCGGAGGCTGCCCGGACGTGCCCTTTCTGGCGGAAACCCTCGTGGGCAAGGTTCTGGACCAAGCGCCGGAACCGCGGTCCCTGGGCCGAACCCTGTGCGGCTATTCCCTGCAACTGGCGTTTGAGGAGTTGCGCCGACGATGTCCTGGTTGATCGTGGGCAGCGTGCCCCGGGCCGACTTCCCCCTGGTCCGGGGCGACTACCGGCTCCAGGGCGACACGCTCATCTTGAACGGCGAGCATGCGGACGAACAGCGCATCCGCGTGGCCCGCGGCACCCCGGCCCTGATGGCCGTGGCCGCCGCGGCCGCCGAGGTCCTGGGCATCCCCGCGCCCCAGGCCCTGGTGGCCGGAGACGTCGGCACCGGGGAAGGCAGTCGGGCGGTTTACGCCCATCTGGTGGATAACATCGACCAAATCGACCATGCCGGACTGACCTTCCACTACCTGCTGCCGGATATCGCCTGGCACAATCAGGTGCTCTGGGCCTTGGAAGCCCGAAACCCGGCCCCGCTTTTGGTTGCGGACGCCGGGTTCATGTACGCGGCCAAGATGAGCGGCTACGCCGCTCACTACGACCTCTTCACCCCGGACGCCGGGGAAATGGCCTTCCTGGCCGACGAGGTCGCCCCGCACCCGTTCTACACCCGGGGCTTTCTGCTCCAGGAGGAAGATCGGGTCCCCGAACTGATTGAGCGGGCCTACGCCGAGGAAAACGCGGCCAGGCATCTGCTGGTCAAAGGCAAGACGGACTACGTGGTCGCCCAAGGGACGACAGTGGCCGAAATCAGCGCCCCTGACGTCCCGGCCATGGAACCCATCGGCGGCACCGGAGACAGCCTCACCGGCCTGGTCACGGCCCTGCTGGCCTCAGGCATGGAAATAACCCAAGCCTGCCACACCGCGGCCCTAACCAACCGCCACCTCGGCCACCTCGCCAACCCCACCCCGGCCTTCGGCGTGGCGGATTTGTTGCCGTTTTTGCGCCGGGCGTTGGAGCGGACGCTGGAATAGGGGGATCATCTATCCTGAAACAGCAACGCCCCCTTCCCGCGATTCTTGCGGGAAGGGAGCGTTTTATGTGCCGGTGACGGGCTGACGAGAAGAGAACGAGCGAGCCGCTCCTACGCCAACCGCGCACCAGTAGCAATGATTTCCTGAACAAACGGGTCGGGATGTTCAAAGTCCTTCCGGGAAAAAGAATGCGGCTCGATACATGCGTCCATGGAACGGGTAAGCTGCATCAAGCGCACATCCTCGTCATATCCGTCAATCTCGTCCTTGTCCCAGAACACGGCCAGATCGATATCGCGTCGCCCGTGGGTCGCGCCCTTTGACGCATCACCTTGATTTGTTCCTCCTTAGCCTGGGTGATGTTACGGGTCGTTTTACGGGCGACACGTTGCTTATAGTTCGAGTACCGGGCCTGATTTTCAAAGCGGCTTGTGCGACGAGAGCTACCGCGTTGGCGCAATAATCCCCCAACTTCTGGGCATTACCTTGTTACTATAAAAACAGTTTTCGTTGTCTTAGGCGAAATGGCTGAACCTTTCTTTCTGTAATTTTTTCATCACCGCATAGATTTCCGACAAGAAAAGGGGAGGTTGTTTCATGTTTTTTACAATTATTTACAACAGCCTTCTCGCTATAATTTGCGTAACAATACTTGCATCCATGTTTGCAAGTATTGTATGATCCTATATCTATACTTCTTACGCAACCACACTCTTTTCTTTGCGTTTTATCTTTTTGAAAAGATAATTGATCTCCAATAATTTTAGAAATCAGCTGATCATCAATGCATTTTCCTGGATTTACTCCAAATTTTGATAGCAAAATAATCTCAGCGCAAGATTCAACAGAAATACCGAAAAAGTTTGCAGATTTTGAAAAGCTATTTGCCAACTGCTTTTTGATTTCCTCACTAATTGTTTCAAGTGAAATATTTTTCAAATTTCTTTCGCACTTTTTGTACATATCAATGAAACTTATGACGCATTTATTTGTGTACCCACATAAATTTTCAGCAAGGTAACTAAACCATTTTTCGTGGTAGACAACACTATAATCTGTCGTAAGCAAAATTGGATCATATCGCCAAACAACCTTCTCTTTTCCAATTTCGTTCGACAACTCTTGAAATGTTTGAATTATTGACTTTTTTACTGGAAGGTTTGTTTCAAAATTTTGATCATACGACGTAATAGTAAACTGAAAATAATACTTGAAACCTAATCTATCTATTTCATGTAATTTATTTATCATGGAAAGTGGATTTTTAGTCCAAAAAACTATACAATCGACGTTGCTAGGATGTAATAAAACTTTTGATACTTGATTCGCATTAAATGGATTTCGAACCAAAACATAACCAGCTTTGAGTCGGTTTATAAACCAATCTGCATAAAAAGCAGGTATATCGGTTCTTCTGCTCGCACTTATTATCATTTATTGCTTAATACCTATGCTGTAAATTATATTCCAAGTCAACCGCGGCTTTCTTGTCTGCGAAAGAGCCAAGAAGACATTACCCAAGTCTTCAGGAAACTCGTCATAATCTTTATTCAATTGTGATTCGTAGAAATTTGACAATATTAAATTTGCTTCTGCCGCAATTTTTTGAATTCTGCTAGCCCACATTGAACCTTTTCTTTCTATAAAAACAAATCGCGAACCAACAGGTGCCATTGATGCAATTTCCTTAATAAATATTCTAACACCTGGATCGTCATTGAATACCTCAGAAAGCAAAAAGTTTATTACATAAACATCTTGCCCCCATATGTTTCCAGTATTCATGAGGGAGCCAGGATTAGTGACGTCGCAAGTGATAAAATTACCTGATGGCAAAATAGGCCATCCATTGCGGTCTACACCATATATTGATTGCAATGTGCAATTGATTGTATTGCGTATGCCATACCATGAGTTTGCCCACTCTTGGACTTTGTCCAACAACTGAAAATCGACAGAGACACAATATCCAAGTCGCTGTTCATGAAAGAACTTAGTCATTGCCAAGAGTTCAGTCCCTGGCCCTCCGCCAAGTGCACAAATTTTTATATTTTTGTTATTTCTTGCCAAGTTCATGACATAGGTATTCAGATCAGCATTAGTTTCCAATACATGTTTAAATGTATTAGCATTTGAAGAGGCTACAATATACAGATAGGCCAATCGACAATCTTGGCATTGATAATTCAGATTTGGGACACCATTCGAAAACCACTCTTGCTGATTTCTTGCTGCTTCCGCAAGGATCATTTGATAAACGTCAGATACAGATATACCAAGCTGTTGTGCTGCAAACTTAATGTCTTTTTCAATTACAGGAGCAAGAAGTTTGTAGAATGTTATTGCCATGAATTACTCTCTTCTATTATATTTTTCCAATGCCGGGGCTGACCGGATTCGGCCTATGCTGGAATAAACTCGCTTGCAAAAGGACATGTCAAAGTCCGCAAATCAGTGGCGTGGTTTACAGCTTACGCTGGATTTGTCTTGTTGGGTACTCGCCATCATTCTTTCGACTTCCTGCTTCACGAGTTTTTTGCGTATCAGTTGTGACGCGAGGGCTGCTGAGCCAAAAACAACAGCCCCCCCCGCAGCGTACGCGCCGAGCAGCGGAAGTGACAACACTGAACCTGTGGTAATTAGTCCAAAGAAGACTGTTGTCTTGACGCTTGTGAGCCCTGCCCCAGTGGCTGCCAGACCTGCCAGCGCACCACCTTTGGCTGCACTAGCAGCCACTTTAAACTTCTCTGATTTTCTCATCGCTGTCGCCTTAGGGCTTGGCGGAGTTCCTCTCCGACCACACGTGCCACAGCTTCGCGTTCGGCCTTAGCCTTCCTGTCGCGGATGAACCCAGCGATACCTGCACCAGCGCCCATGATCTCGCTGGCTCGATCTGCCGTAAGGCAAACAACAATTTCACTGAAAGGAATGTTGAAGTTCAGGAGATTATCGACTCAACTTTCGGGGTTGC
>NZ_JPIK01000025.1 GCF_000717475.1 Desulfonatronum thiodismutans | reverse complement strand
CAACCCCGAAAGTTGAGTTACGGAGCCGTCTCGACGTGAAACGTCGAGACGGCTTCCGGACAACCGCTCGACATCCCTTACGATGATGGACTTCCTTCCCCCCGCGGAGGACTCTCATGAGTGAAGACTTGTCGGTAGCCAGACGGTTCGGCGAACGGCTCCGATATTATCGGTCTCTGAAGCGTTTGACCCAATCCGGATTGGCGGAAAGAGTCGGCTTGAGCCTGAAACAAATCAGCCGCATCGAGCGCGGCGTGTCCACGCCTTCCTTTACTCTCCTGGAAAAACTTTGCCGGGTTCTGGATACCGCCCCGGTGAGCCTTTTTCTCTTTCATGACCCCTCCCCGCCACCAAACCATTCCGAACGTCCCCCTTCATCCGACCGGGAACGCCCCGCACCCATTTCCAACGACGAGATTACCTCCATCAGGACCGGGGTATGGTTCCTTCCCGCTTCTTCCCGGCACGGAACATGGTCCGCTTCCTTGTATGTCTTGCTGGGTTATCGCCCCTTTTCCATCAGGCCCACCCTGAAGCGTTTCCTCAAGCATGTAGATTCCGCGGACAGAGAGACGGTCGAATCGTTCATTCGCTCCTCCGCCCAGGAGCCGAACGAACGAGGCATCATGATTCCCTTGACCGGGAAAGGTTCGATGCGGCGCATGATCGTGATCCAGGCCGAGCCTTTGGGCTCCAGGACGGAAAACGAAAACGGCCTCCTGGTGACCGTGCGGGAAGTGACGGACTGCATCGCCCTGCACCACTCCTTTGCTCACAATCAGAGACAACTGGAAGCGTACATGCTGGAGCGGAACAAGGAACTGGCCCTGACCGTGGAGAGGTTGCAACAGGAGATTCTTGAACGGGAAAAGGCCGAACAAGGGTTGCGAATATCCGATCTGATGATCGCCAGCTCCCAGGACGCCCAGATATTCGTGGACAGGTCCGGCTTGGTTACAAAGGTCAATCCCGCGTATGCCCGGCTTGCGGGAATCCCCGTGCGGAAGCTCGAGGGGCGGATGTACAACGATGTATTGATCGAACGCTGGGGACGCGTTTTTTTTGATCAAGCTCTTCAACCTGACATGGAAAAAGCACAACTCCACGGACAAGCGACGATCAAGGAAGAATGGCTCAGTTATGGAGGCCATGGGCGACGATATATGCGGGTATTTCTTACTCCCTGTTTTAAAAACAAAGAAATACTCGGCGTTATCGTCACGCTCCACGACCTGACCGCGGTCATGGCGGCTCAGGAACGGCTTCGGGAAAGCGAGGAACAGCATCGCCTGATTCTGGAAACAGCCAACGAGGGCGTACTGCGCCTGGACCGGCACTTGCGGATCATGTTCGCCAATGCCCGGATACAAAAGCTTATAGGACACTCCGCCGCGGAACTGCTGGGGGTTTCGGCCCTGGACTTGGCGGTCCCAGAAGAAGCCGAACGGATCCATTTTTTCGCGATGCAGAACCGGGCCGGCCACAGTGTACGCTTTCCAGCCAGCATCATTCACAAAAACGGCCACATCATTTGGGTGATGATTTCCGCCGCGCCGCTGTTCACGGAAACAGGCGAGTACGACGGCGCCCTGGTCATGCTCATGGACGTGACGGAATTGAAGCAAACAGCAGCCAAGCTGAAATAGGGACACCCCACGCCCAACAAGCTCCTGCCCCAGACCGGGAGCTCCCCCTCAGGTCTCACCCCTCAGCCATCTCCTTTAATTCCAACATCCCAGCATTCCAGTATTTTTTCAGGTCTCAGAGCCTGTCCCGGCGAAGACCGGGGTCTCATTCCTCAGCTCTTTCCTCTCCCCCCTCAGGTCTCAGGTTTCAAGTCTCGGCCCTCCTTGACTTCCAACCTTGCGCCGCACCGCCCCAAGATACGGAACCAGAAAAGCGCCGCGGCCAACATAGAAGATCAGAAAAGACAGCCAGAGCCCGTGGTTGCCCCAGGGACCGACGAAGAGCGCCAGGCCGATCAGGAAAACAACCAGCGCGAAAAACGTGGCATTCCGCACGGGCCGCGTGACGCCGCTGCCGGTAAACACCCCGTAGAAGGTCAGGCCGAAGCCGGCGATCAATGGGAAGACCACGGCCCAGAGATGAATTTCCGTGTAGCTCGCCAGGACCTCCGGAATATCGGTGAACAGCGTGCCCACGGCCTCCCCCCCGAACCACAGGATCAGGGTCAGGAAAAAAGCGGTGGACGCAGTCCATTGGGTCGTGCGCCGTAAGGTGGCCCGGAGCAGCTGCCCGTCCCGTCGACCGACGGATTTCCCGGAAAACACGCTGGAGGCGTTGGCAATACCGTCGAAAATGTAGCTGACGATAAAGGTGACCTGGAGCAGCACCGCGTTACCGGCCAGGACGTTGGTTCCCATGGATGCGGCCACCTTGGTCATCAGGAAAAACATGGTCAGCAGGCATACCGTGCGCAAAAGAAGATCGGTATTCGCCGAGACGATGGCCCGCACGTCCTCCTTGCGCATCCGGACCGCGGCGACGAACCGGGCCACGGGCAAATCCGCGGTTTTGGACACGAAATACAGCCCCAGGGACAGCATCAGGGCCTGGGCCGCCAAGCTGGCCGCGGCCACTCCGGCCACGCCGAAGCCCCAGTAGGTGACCAAGGCGATGTCCAGGATGATGTTCACCACGTTCCCGGTGACCTGGGTGATCAGCGTCGCCCTGGTCCGGGCCTGGCCCATCAGCCAGCCGATCACGGTATAGTTCAGCAAGACCAGCGGCGCCCCCCAGATCAGGATGGTGAAGTAGATCCGGGTCTGTTCGGCCACGTCGGGCTCCGGGGCCATGACGGCTCGGGCCGCATGCCAGATGGGGGCCTGAAGAAGAATGAACAGCAGCCCGACCCCGGCGGCGATGCAGAACGGACGGGCCAGGCTGGCGGCCAGATCCTCCCCGTGCCCCGTGCCCAGGGCGATGGCGCTCTGGCTGGTGGTGCTGACCCGAAAAAAACCGAACAGCCAGTAAAGGGTGTTCAGGATCACCGTGCCGATGGCCACGCCGCCGATATAGATCGGGGAATCCAGGTGCCCCACCACCGCGGTGTCCACGGCGCCCAGCAGGGGCTGGGTCACCGTGGCCGCGATGAACGGAAGGGCGATCTTCAGGTAGTCGCGATGGGAAAGAGGGGTCTCAGCCATGACCGATCCGGCGGGCAAAGGGTTTTTCCAGAAAGTGGGCGGCCCGCAGCAATTGCCGGGCATAGGAGGTTTCGGCCCTGGGGAGCACGGCCAGGTCGTCGAGCTGCTCGACGACCTGGCCGTCATTGAAAAACAGCAACTTGTCGCAGATGTACGTGGCCACGGTAATGTCGTGGGTAATGAACAGATAGGATATCCGGTAGCGCTCCTTGAGGTCGCGCAACAGGGCCAGGATTTGCGATTGCACGGACACGTCCAGGGAACTCACCGCCTCGTCGCAAAGGATGAAGGACGGCTTCGGGGCGATGGCCCGGGCGATGCACACCCGCTGCAACTGCCCCCCACTGAGCTGATGCGGGTAGTGATCCGCGAGATCCTGGGACAGCCCCACTTCCTCCAGCAGCTCCGCGACCCGTTTCTTCCGGGCCGAAGTGTTCAAGCCCAGGGCAAGCAGCGGCTCGGCCACGACCTCGGCAATACGCATCCGGGGATTCACGGACGTGGTGTAGTCCTGAAAGACCACGCTGCGCGCCAGGGCGGAACCGGCCTTGTCCTTGGAGAAGATCACCCGACCGCCGTCCGGTTTATCCAGGCCCAGGATGATTCTGCCCAGCGTGCTTTTGCCGCTGCCCGACTCCCCGACAATACCGACGCATTCGCCCTGCCCCATGACGAAGGACACGCCCTTGAGCACTTCCTGTCTGGATTTCGCGAACAGCCCGGTTCTCACCGTGAAGCTTTTCGTTACCTCCCGCACCTCAAGCAGCATACGACTCCCCCATGACCTGGACGAATTTCTGGATCACGCTTTGCCGGTTTTCGATCAACCCACGGGTATAGTCGTGTCGCGGATTGAAAAACACGGCGCCCGCGTCCCCTTCCTCCACCACGACACCCTCGCGCATCACCAGGACGTTGTCCGCAACGTGGGAGACCAGACTCAGGTCGTGGCTGACGAAGATCAAGGCGGTTTGATGTTCGGAGCGGATGGTCTTCAATTCGCGAATCACGTCCTGCTGGCTGACGTAGTCGATGGCCGTGGTCGGCTCGTCCGCGATGATGATTTCCGGGCGCATGACCAGGGCCAGCGCGGTCATCACCCGCTGCAGCATGCCCCCGCTCAGTTCATGCGGATATTTCCCGAAAATGCTTCGGGGAGCACGCAGATTCACCCGCGCGAAGCCCTCGACCATCATCTCCAACGCGGCGGCGGGAGCGACCCGCTGGTGCGCGGTGATGGTTTCCACGATCTGCGCGCCGATGGCGGACAAAGGATTGAACGCGGTCATGGGGCTTTGCAGGATCATGCAGATCCGGCTGCCGCGCAGTTCCCGCCGTTTTTTCGCGGGCAGGGTCAGCAGGTCCACCCCCTTGAAATCCACCCGCCCGGAAACCAGAAGATGCTCGGACAAGAGGCCGGTGATCGCACCGCAGGTCAGACTTTTGCCGCTGCCCGAGCCGCCCACGATGCCCAGGCATTCGCCGGGGTCCAGGGCAAAGGAGACGTCCCGGGTCAGCGGAGTCAGGTTCCGACCGTGGCGATGGGTGATGGAAAGATTTTCAACGCGCAGCAAGGTCATTGGCTCTCCTTTGGATCCAGGATGTCGCGCAGGCTGTCGCCCAGCAGGTTGAAGGTCGCAACCACGATCATGATCGCCAACCCCGGAATGATCATCTGCCCGGGGTTGGTCATCAACACTTCGCGTGCCTCGCTGAGCATGGCCCCCCACTCGGCCGTGGGCAGTTGCACGCCCAGGCCCAGGAAGGACAGGGTTGAGATGGTGATGATGATCCAGCCGATGTCCAGGGTGGCCAGGAGAATGGTCTCCGACGCGACGTTGGGAAACAGGTGCCGGAAGAAGATGTACCGTCGGGACGTCCCGATGGTTTGGGAATACAGAATATAGTTTTTGCTGGAAAAGCTGATCACGCTGGAGCGGATCATCTTCACGTACCAGGCCAGCTTGGCGATGAAATTGGCGATGACGATGTTCATCAGGCCCGGCCCCAGAATGCCGACGATGCACAGCACCATGATCTCATAGGGAAACGACAGCATCACGTCGCAGACGCGCATGATGAGTTCGTCGAGTTTGCCGCGGACATAGCCGGAGATCACGCCGATGGCCGCCCCGCACAAGGCCGTGACGGCCATGGTGAGCATGGAATAGAACAGGGTGATCCGGATTCCGAACAGCATCCGGGACAGCAGGCAGCGTCCCAGATGATCCGTGCCGAAAGGATACTCCCAGGACGGCGAGGCCAGGGAGTTGATGACGTCGATCTGGTTGGGAGCATGCGGCGCAAGCCACGGCGCGAACACCCCGGCGACGCAGAACAGCCCGATCAGGGCGAGACAGCCGACCGCGACCTTGTTGGCGAGCAGGCTACGCATTGGCCGTCCCCGCTTTCCTTCGCGGATCAAGGGCGCACTGCAGGGCGTCCACCAGGAAGCTGGCCAGGACGAAAAAGGCTCCCATGACCAGGATGTAGGCCTGAATGGTCGGATAATCCCGGTTGAAGATGCTGGCCACGCACAGCCGACCGAGTCCGGGAATGGCGAATATGTTTTCGATGACCACCGTGCCGGAGAGCAGCCGGACGATGCCCACGCCGATGGCGGTCATGGAGGATTGCAAGGAATTTTTCAGCACGTGCCCGAGAATGACCCGCTTCTCGCTCAGCCCCCGGGCCCGGGCGTACAGAACATGATTTTCCTTCATGTTCTCCAGCATGCTGTTGCGGATCAGCCGCACGTAGGTCGCGATATACAGCGTACTCAGGGCCATGGCCGGCAGGATGTAGTGGGCCAGGGTGCTCGTCCCGCTGCTGGGCAGAACGCCGAACTTGAGCGCGAAAAGCCAGATCAGCAGATAGGCCAGCCAGTAGTTCGGCATGGACGTGCCCGCGAAGACCGCCAGACGCACGCCCCGGTCGAACAGGCCGTCCTTCCAGACCGCGCAGGCCACGCCCAGGGGCAGGCTCAGGCCGATCACGAAGACCAGGGCCATGCCCGCCAGGGTGGCGGTGTACGGAAAAGCGCGGGCCAGTTCTCCCGAGACGCTGCGACTCCTGTTCGTGAAGGAATTGCCGAAATCCAGACGCGCCGCGTTGCCCAGCCATTTGACGTACCGGACCAGAAACGGGTCGTCGAGGCCGAGTTCGGTGCGCATTTCCTCGATGGCCTCGGGCGTGGGAATGATGTCGTTGACCCGCAGGGCCACTTCGGCTGGGTCCGCGGGGGTGAAGTTCACCAATGTATAGGAGAGAAAGGATATCGCGAGCAGGGCGGCAAGCGCGATGAGCGCCCGCCTGACGATATACGCAAGCATGTTGACCAACCGGAATGATGACGTGAAAGACGAGTCGGGACGGGACCTGTTGTCGCGGACGTCGAAAAAGGGCATTCGAGCCTTCCGGGGAAGGCCCGAATGCCCTGATGCTTATTGCAAGGTCATGAATTGCAGAGGGATTTCAAACTGGGAGGGGTTGAAGCCGACGTTGCCCACCCTGGAATTGAAGATGGCCCTGTTGCGCTCGTAGGTCAGGGGCAGATACACGGCCTCCCGGTGCAGGGTCTCCAGAATGTAGGTGTAGTGGGCCTGGCGCTCGTCTTCGTCCACCGCGGCCACGGCCTTGAGGATGGTCTCGTCGATCCGTTGCTTTTCCTCCAGCCCCTGTTGCGCGGCATAGTCTCCGTACACGGGTTTGAGCATGCCGCTCAGGAAGGATTGCGGGTCGTAGGGCGTGCCCCAGGAAATATTGAAGGAAATGTCGAAATTGCCGGCCATCAGGCGATCCCGGTGCGCCTGTTCTTCCTCGCCCACGAGATTCAGCTTGACGCCGGCCTTGCTCCACTCGCTTTGCAGGAACTGCGCAATGGTCCGCTCCATGACCTTGTTGGTGTCATAAGTCAGAGTGATCTCCAGCGGCTTCCCGTCCTTCGAGCGAACCTGGCCGCTCTTCACCCACCCGGCCTCGTCCAGCAGCTTTTCGGCCGCGGATTGATCGTACTGATAGGGCTCAAGGTCGATGTCGGCATAGGGAATGGATCTGGAAAACAGCGTCAGGGCCGGCGCTTCCAGGCCCAGCATGATCCGCTCGCTGATCAGCTCCTTGCTGGTCAGGTGCTGAAGAGCCCGGCGAACCCGGACGTCCCGGAGATTCTCGCTGGTGGTGTTCAGCACCAGCATCCGGGTGGAAACCGGCCCGGACAGTGCGCCCGCGAAGCCCTTTTTTTCGGAAAACTGCTTGAACGCCTGGGGACTGATCAATTGCAGGCCGTAGAGCAGGTCGATCCCGCCGTTGTCCAGCGCCATCAGCCGGGCCTGATTGTCCGGAATGACCTTGGCGACGATCTTCCCGATGCTCGGCGACTCCCCCCAATAATTCGGGTTGCGGACGAATTCCGAATACTCGTCCACCCTGTTCATCTCCAGGACATAGCTCCCGGTGCCGGACAGGCAGGCCACCCCGTTCTTGGTCGTCCCGTCCTTGAAGCAGGCCGGAGACAGCATCCGAAACGGCCGGGTGACCCCCAGCTCAATGATAAAGGGGTAATAGGGAGCGGAAAACTCGATCTCCAAGGTAAAGTCGTCCTTCACGCGCACGCTCTGTTTCCCGGTTTCCTCAATGTCTATCATCATCCGCACGGACTCCAGCCAACCGTGCCGCGCCCCGTTGTCCAACACGGCGTCGAAGTTCTTTTTCGCCGCGTGCGCGTCGAACCGGACCCCGTCTGAAAACGTCACGTCTTCACGCAGCTTGAAGGTGTACACCTTGCCGTCCGGGCTTACTTCCCAGCTCTCGGCCAGCCAGGGTTCGGGCTCTCCTTCTTCATTGAGGAAGATCAGTCCTTCGAACAGCAGATTCTGGGCAAAGAGTTCACCTCCGTACAAATGCGGATTCAGATCCCGCAGGTCGCGAAAATTGGCCATGACCAGCGTATCCTCCGGATCTTTGCCCGAAGCGGACACGACCATGCTGGAAAGCAGCAACGAAGCCGCGACGACACATCCCAATACGTTCCTGACAGTGACCATCAATGTCTCCTTATACGGCTGTGTGTTGTGGGAATCGATCATCCCGGAACAAGCTCAAAAACCGACATCGGCATGAAGACCGGCATGGCGGTTGATTCATGATCCGCCGGACTTCCCAATCCAGATTTCGATGACGATTACCATTATAACCAAATTCAGACTTCAATGGCGGATCGATTCGGCGAATGCTGCGTGCAATCAATCGTTTCGGGCAGAAAATGTAATCTCTTCTTCCCAACCCGGCATGCCATGGAACCAATCGGAGCTTCCAAAGCCAAACCAGGCCGCTCTCCCTACTCGGCGATGCCTTGCCTGTCAACAATCTTGATAACCAGACTCACAATCTGTCTCCGCGACAGGCAAAGTTCGAAAAGAGCAAAAACCCCAGAGACACGACTCCCGCCCCCGAACAATTTCCCGCTATTACATTGACTTCGTGAACAATAATCAGAAACCCCACACTAACTCGGCCTTCCCCTCGCGAAGTCCGAGTCTGACAGAAAGAAAAAGCCTCCTGCTCTTTCAAAAATAGGCAAAAATTGGACATCATCCGGCCTGTACACGATTTCCACATGTGCTATTGAAACAATTATTGTCACAATCTGTCACAATCCATCAACTTGTCCATGGCCAACGCAAGGCCGACCAAAATCACGAAGGAGAAAGATGTGAAGAACATTCCCATCGGCGCTAAACTCATCGGCGGTTTGTCGCTTCTGCTTGTCCTGGTCTGCGGGGGCCTCGGTTACATCGCCTACGACAGGGCATCCACCGCGGTCACCAATGTCGTACACGAAAACATGCCGACAATGGCCGAAGAGGGTGCCAAGCTCGTGCGCAGCCACCTGGACTACCACCTCCTGGCCGTGCAGAGCGTGGCCAACAGGAACGCCATCCGGTCCATGGACTGGAGCCAGCAGGCTCCAGTCCTGGAGGACGAGAACAAACGACATGGCTATCTGGTCATGGGCATCATCGCCCCGAACGGGCAAGCGCGCTATTCGGACGGATCGACCGCCGACCTCGGTGACCGTGACTACTTCAGGGTCGCCTTGGGCGGTGAAGCCGTGGCTTCGGACGTCCTCATCAGCCGGGTGACCAACGAGCCGGTGATGATCGTGGCCGCGCCCATCCGGAACGAGCGGGGACAGATCGCGGCCGTACTTTTCGCCAGACTCGGCGCTACCATGTTCAGCCTGATCACGGACGAGATCAAATACGGCCGCACGGGTTATTCCTACATCATCGACGGCAAAGGCACGCTCATCGCGCACAACAACCGACAACTCGTGCTCGACCAGCTCAATTCCATCGAGGAAGCTAGGACAAATCCCGAATATGCCCGCCTCGCCCAGATGACGCAGCGCATGATAAAGGGCGAACGCGGCTTCGACGAATACTACTTCGCGGGCAACGATCGCTTCTTTGGCTTTGCGCCCATTCCCGGTACGAAATGGTCCATCGCCGTGGGAGCCGTGAGGGACGACGTGTTGGCCGACGTGTACGCGCTCAGAAGCTCCGTAGCCTGGGCCTCGGCCGTGTTCCTGTTCGTGGGCGTTGTCGCGGCCCTGCTCATCAGCCGGGTCATCACCGGGCCGATCAGGCGCCTGATGGCCTATGCCGAAGCCGTGGCCCAGGGTGACTTGCAGGCCCGGTCCGGCATTAACCAGATGGATGAGATCGGGCGCTTGAATTTGAACATCCAGACCATGGTTCAATCCTTGATCGAGAAAATGAAGGAGGCCGAACATCAGTCTGAACTGGCCCGCCAGGAAACCGAAAAAGCCCAGGTCGCCACCCAGGAGGCCGAGGAAGCCCGGGCGCAGGCCGAAACGGCCAAGCGCGACGGCATGCTGCAGGCCGCGACCAATATCGAAGGCGTGGTGGAACGCATGACCTCGGCCTCGGAAGAACTTTCAGCCCAGGTGGAAGAGGCCAGCCGGGGGGCGGAGGAGCAGAAGAGCCGCACGGGCGAAACGGCCACGGCCATGGAGGAGATGAACGCCACGGTGCTGGAAGTGGCCAAAAACGCCTCCCAGGCCGCCGAGGCCTCGGACCAGGCCCGGACCAAGGCCGTGGACGGCGCGAAAGTGGTCAGCGACTCGGTCAAGGCCATCAACACGGTGCAGGCTCAGGCTCAGGATATGAAGAACAACCTGGACCAGCTCGGTCGCCAGGCCGAACAGATCGGGCGGATCATGACCGTGATCGAGGACATAGCCGACCAGACCAACCTGCTGGCCCTGAACGCGGCCATCGAGGCGGCCCGGGCCGGGGATGCCGGACGCGGTTTCGCCGTGGTAGCCGACGAGGTGCGCAAACTGGCCGAAAAAACCATGAACGCCACCAAGGAAGTGGGTGAGGCCATTTCCGCCATTCAACAAGGCACCCAGGCCAATATCCGGGGCATGGACCAGTCCGTGGCCGCCATTGGCGACGCCACCAAGCTGGCCAACCAGTCCGGGGACGCACTCCGGGAAATTCTGGCCTTGTCCGAGCAAGCCGCGGATCAGGTCCGCTCCATTGCCACGGCCGCGGAACAACAGTCCGCCACCAGCGAGGAGATCAACCGCGGGGTGGAGGACATCAACCGGATATCCTCGGAAACCAGCGAGGTCATGAACCAGTCGGCCCAGGCCATCTCCGAACTGGCCCAGCAGGCCGTGGAACTGCAGAAGCTGGTGCAGGGGATGAAGAACGGCTGATCAATCTCGTTTGTTTACGGAGCCGTCTCGGCGCCAAACGTCGAGACGGCTCCCCAGAACGACGCATCCGTAATGAACATGATATCGTGCTCAAACTCGGGCACAAAAAACCATGTCTCAAGCCGCGATGACAACAGGCTGGTTTCGATAGCGACTTCGATTGATGCTGTTGTCCTTTGAACCCAAATTCGTTTTATTCGAATCGAAAACACTCCATGCTCAACAAGCTCCTGAACCTGTCCATCCCCGCCAAGACCTTCGGGTTGATTCTGGCGCTCGTCCTCTTTTTTTGGGGGACTATTATGTTCTATTTCGTGCCCTTGATTCAGGAGCGGTTGCTGTACGGCAGGAGGGAGGCGCTGATGCATGTCGCGCACTCGGTCCACTCCCTGCTCGACGAGTACGTGCAGCGGGTACGGGACGGGGAATTGACCCTTGAGGACGCCCAGGAACGAGCCAAGCAACGGATCAGGCACATTCGCTATGGACGGGACGGTTATTTTTGGATCAGAAGCGACGACGCGCTTGACCTTCGGCTTATCATGCATCCCTTCATTACGGAACTGGAAGACGCTTTGCCCGACAACCCTATGTACTACTGCGTCACGCGCATCCAGTACGGCATCAACGGCCCGATACAGTACTTTGCCCATGAAAAAAACATCACCTGGGCGATTGTCGAGGTTGTCACGAAGACCGGAGACGGCTTCGTGAGCTACAACTGGCCCCGGCCGCACTCCGAGGGCATGGACGAGGAAGGCTGGCACCTCAAGGAATCTTATGCTCTGCTCTTCGAACCCTGGGGCTGGATTTTGGGCACCGGCCTGTACATCGACGACATTCAGGCCGAAATGCGCGTCCTGCGCACTGAGGTGATCTCGTTTTCGCTGATCATCCTGCTTCTCATCCTGCCGGCGACCCTGCTCGCCTCCGTCGTGTTCACCAGGTCCTTGGGCATTCTGGCCGATTATGCGGACAAGGTCTCAGCCGGAGACCTCAACGCCCGAGTCACGGGGCGCTTTTACGGAGAAGCAAGGCGGTTGATGCAGGCCATCACCGAGATGGTAACCAGCCTGAAAAGCGCTCTGACCCATGCCGAAAACAGCAGGCTGGACGCGCAACGTTTGGCCGAGGCGGCGGAGTTGGCCTCGGAGCGATTGGCCGTGACCCTGAGATCCATCGGCGACGGCGTGATCGCGGCGGATACTGAAGGACAGGTGCTGTTTCTGAACAAGGCCGCCGAGGAGCTGACCGGCTGGTCCCAGAGCGAGGCCCAGGGACGGCTCTTGCCCGAAGTGCTCCAGGTGCGGGATGATCGTTTCGGAGAGGTCGAGGATATGGTCCGGGGAGTCTTGGCGAACGGAATCGTTCGCCAGTTGGGCGACACCGGCCACCTTGTTTCCAGGGACGGAAAGCAACGAATCATCACGTCCAACGCGGCCCCGATCCGGGACAGGGAAAGCCGGGTGATCGGCGTAGTGCTGGCATTTCGGGACGAAACCGAAAAGCAACGCCTCCAGGACGAAGCCCTCAAGGCCGAAAAGCTGGAGTCACTGGGAGTTCTGGCCGGAGGCATCGCCCACGACTTCAACAACACCCTGACCGCGATCCTGGGGAACATTACCTCGGCCCGGCTGTCCCTGGCCGAACCGGACAAGGCCGAGCGCAAGCTTCGCGAGGCTGAAAACGCCACCTACCGAGGCAAGGGCCTGACCCAACAGATGCTGACCTTTGCCAAGGGCGGAACCCCCATCCGGAAAATTCTGCCCCTGGGAGAACTGGCGCGGGAATCGTCCGAATTCGCCCTACGCGGGACCAACGCCAAATGCGTTTTCGAGCTCCCCGACGACCTCTGGCCCGTCCACGCCGATCCGGATCAAATCAGCCGGGTTATTCACAACCTGGCGCTCAATGCCCACCATGCCATGCCCCAAGGCGGACTGGTCACCGTGACCGGGGCGAATATCGACGCCCCAAAACTCCCGGAGGCCATTCATGATGCCGGACCGTTCACGCGAATTTCCGTGACCGACCAGGGACACGGTATTTCCCCGGAACACCTGACCAAAATCTTCGATCCGTATTTCACCACCAAGGCCCGCGGCTCGGGACTCGGGCTGGCGTCAAGCTATTCCATCATCAAGCGGCACGGAGGGGTCATCACCGTGGAATCCGTGCCCGGACAGAGTACGACGTTCCATGTTTTCCTGCCCGCCGTTCCCACCGCCTCGCCGACGCCCCGCGCCGCCGAAAAGGACGATCCGGACCGTCCCGGAGGACGCATCCTGGTAATGGACGACGATGTGATGATTCTGGACATCAGCATGGACCTGATGGAACACCTGGGACACACGGCCGTTTCGGTCCAGGACGGCGAGGAGGCCGTGGCCCGGTATAAACAGGCCATGCTTGAAGGTCTGCCTTTCGACGCGGTAATCATGGACCTGACTATTCCCGGCGGCATGGGCGGCAAGGAGGCGGTCCGGGAAATCCTGAAGCTCGATCCCGCCGCCAAGATCGTAGCCTCCAGCGGCTATTCCAGCGACCCGGTGATGGCGAATTTCCAAGAATACGGCTTTGTCGACTCGATAGCCAAACCGTACACCATCCAGGAAATCAGGAAACTGCTCAACAAGCTCCTGGCCCAGGCCGGGAGCTGAAATCATCCCCCGGCCTCCCCTTCGCCATCTCTTTCAGCCCTGTTCCGAAGAAACTCCGAGTATTCCCGCATCTCTTCAACCCACCG
The DNA here is from genome assembly GCF_000717475.1 of Desulfonatronum thiodismutans. Lineage (NCBI taxonomy): Bacteria > Pseudomonadati > Thermodesulfobacteriota > Desulfovibrionia > Desulfovibrionales > Desulfonatronaceae > Desulfonatronum > Desulfonatronum thiodismutans. The sequence continues at coordinate 70,505 of NZ_JPIK01000025.1, read as the reverse complement.
CTCCCGCATCCGAACCAGCTCCTGTCGTCGCTCCGCGTACTCCTGACGTGCTTTATCCAGGTCGATCATGGCGTTCTCCGTTTGTTTGTCGTTTGACGTTAATTATCACTACAGCGAAACTTCCGTTTTCTCCGTCCGAGGAAGCTTCGGCATGTTCATTTTTTTTAAATTTGTAACTTCGGAAATGAGTATTCGTTCACTACGTTACCGAGTAGGTTTCAGGAATCCTGAAGGGATTTAATCGTATAGCCGGTGGTTTCAACCACCGGGTTGGGGGATATAATTGGCTTGAGTCCCGAAGGGACGACATTTCATGCCGAATAAAATGTCGTCCCTTCAGGACTCACACCCTGTAATTTTCATCTCCCGGTGGTTAAAACCACCGGCTATACGATTTCTCCCCTTCAGGGAAATGAAGCAAGATGCAACACGGCCTTCCTTGGAAACCGTATGGAGTAATCAGGGTCGAGAGAAATATCCCCCAAGATACCAGAATGTCATCTGATTGAACTTCAATGGTCGTGATTATGCGTGGTTGCTCCCAAACTTTCGCTGTAGTGTTATTCGTCGTTCCTTGTTCAAAAGATAGGGCTGAAACCTGAGACCTAAGACCTGAGATTGATTATCGCGCTTGCCTCTGCTCCATTCCCCTACTCTACAGGAGCCAGGGATGGGTTGGCTTTCCAACGAAGAACAACGAACACCCCCTCAGGTCTCAGCCCTCAACCCTCAGGTCTCAGCCCTCAACCCTCTCTCTTCCCTCCGCCCTCTCTTCACGCCGCTCTCCCGACTTCCTCGGCCCATTCTTCGATCTCGGATCGCACCACGGACGGATCGCCGTCGATGAGCAGGGGCTCGTTGACCAGATCCGCGGACAGGGCTTCCACCTTTTGCCGCAACAGCACCACGGCTCCGCAGAAATGTTCGTAGCTGGAGTCCCCGCAACCGAACAGCGCGACCTTCTTCCCCTCCAGCTTGGCGTCGTCCATATCCTGATAGAACGAGTCGAAATCCTCCTGAAACTCAATCTCCTCGTCCCCCCAGGTAGACACCCCCAACAGGGTCATGTCGTAGCCGTCCCCCAGCTCAGAGACTTTGGTATCCGTAACATTCTTGACAACGACCTCTTTGCCCGACTTCCGAAGCACTTCTCCGACCACCTCGGCCACATGCTCGGTATTCCCCGTGGTGGAGCCGTACACGACTAAAACCTTGCTCATGATTTATTCTCCTTTGTTGCTCTATTGTTTTGAAAACCATTGATTATGCCGTGCCCTGCAAACATTTCTTCAGACTGGAAACGCCGCAGGAATGCAGCATGTGCACGGGGATATTCCGGGTTTTGGCGACTTGCATGGCCTCGTTGCGGGCCTGGTGGGAGACCTTGTTGGTAAAGATGATGATCATTTCACTATCGGTCAAAGAAGAGGCAATCGTGTTTTCCTTGCCGGTAAAAATTTTCAACTTGATGCCGGCTTTTTTGGCGGTCTGCAGATAATTCGGTTTCAGGCGGTCCATGCCGCCGATCAAGGTCGCGCACATATGGCAATCTCCAATCTAGTTAAAAATGCAATTGAAACTCGATTTCAATTAACGTCGACAAAAATCCATTCTTAACAATCGAATCGACCGGACATCATCCGTGACAAGATGACCGGCGAGGACTTCCTTCCATCCGCTGGGCGCACTTGCAGACCTTGCATTTCCCGGAGCACTTGCATCCGGAGGTCGGCTTGGTTTGCAGAACCCGCTGGCCTTCCATCGCGATCTGTTCGCCGTTCCTTCCCTTGAAGTAGATCCGCGAACTGGCGTCCTCCGCGGAATTTTTCGTGAACTCCCTCATGAATGTTCGCAAGGTGGAGGCCCCCAGAGGTTCCACGCGCTCAAGGCCCTCGGTGTTGATGAAAAACTTCCGGCATACCGTGGCTTCCTCGCGCAAGACAAGAGCCAGGGAAGTCGCGGAGTTGGGGTCAAAGACACCTTCCAAACGCACATGCAGGTTGCCCATGCTTTTTCTGGTCCGCATCCGAAACGTCGAATTCATGATGATATCTCCTATAAGGGTTCAATCCACTTTTCTGGGCTTTCGCTTCCGCTTGAGAAGGAAGATATAGAAATTGATTTTTTTTATCAAGTAGAATTTTCACTTTTTTTCATCTTCCCATCCCGACGATTCAGCAGTCGTCCTCCCCGGGCAGCCGCTCCAGGCTCAAGACGCAGTAGGCCGAAGTGTACGCCCCTTCAAGACTCTCCAACCGAAATTGCCCATCCATCAACCCGACCAGCTTCCTGACCATGGCCAGCCCCAAGCCACAACCATAGAAATTCTTTGTAAGTCCGGTCTCAACTTGGCAAAAAGGATCGAGGATATGTTCCAAGCAGCACTCTGGAATTCCCATACCCGTATCATGAACGCTCAGACAGACCCGGACCCGACCGTTCTTTGTCCCTGATAAACAAGAGACTTCAACGCGAATCTCGCCTGAAGGAGTAAACCGTAGGGCATTATCCAACAGGTGGCGGAAAATCTGTTTCAACCTCGCCGCGTCTCCCAAAAACAATCCTCTGACGGATGCGTCTTTACTGACCAAGAAATCCAACCCCTTTCGCACACAGGCAGGAGCATATGCTTGCTCGATATCACACAAAATATCGTCGACATTTAATGGTTTGCGCTCCATTTGGACGCAACTGGGATTCAATGTGTTGTAATCTAAAATATCCCGGATCGCTCTGTCCAGGATTTCGCATGAGGACAGCCCATGATCGACATACTCACGTTGCTCTGGGTTGAGGTCCGTCTCCCGCAGCACCTGCAACATGCCTTTTACGCCATTAAGCGGGGTTCTTAATTCATGATTCACAGTACGCAAAAACTCGCATTTGAGAGCCTTGGCATCATCAACGACGCACCTGGCCTCGTCGAACAAGTCTCTCACGGCAGAGGGTATGTCCAGCGTGACACGAGGCTGGGTCGCCTCGTATTTCGCCAGCAATGCGGCATTGCTCTCCTCCAATTCCGCTACCCTGGCATTGAGTTCCCGAACCACGCGGCAGGCATCGGCCGGCCAAACCATCACAGGTTCCGCGGCTAGGCAATACTCCCTGGAGCGAATCTTGAGGTCGGGACGAACATTGCCGGACTCAAGAGACCGCCCGGCTTCCTCGGAAGCCCTGCCCCGGACTTCAACGGACTGCCCGGAACCAAACACGCCCTCCTCCACGAAGCCGCTCCATCTCCGGCGCACCAAGGCGCTGAGTCTGTTCACCATCGTCCACCTCCGTAATCTTATCGATGTTGGAATTCCGCTGCTCAGCCGTCCAGTTCCGCCAACAGTTCGTCAAGAACCCTGACCACGGCCTCCCGGTCCATCACGCCTTCGTGGCGATATCGCTCGCGGCCATGATGATCGAAGAACAACTGGGCCGGAATCGTGGACACGCCGTAGCCCGAGGCCGTCCCGGCCCGCTGGAAAACGTCCACTTGGCGGATAAACACTCGCTCTCCATGGCTTTGCCGGATCATCTCCAGAGTCGGCTCCATGTCTCGGCAGGCCGGGCAATGCTCGGCGGTCAACTGAAGCAAAGCGACCCTTCCCGCCGCTCCTGGCGGTGGTCCGCCTGTTCCCCCCCGTGAACCGTCCGATCCAAAATAGACCGTGGCCACCAGCAACAGGATCAGGACCAGAACCACAAGTCGTTTGCCGCCCCAGGCCGAAAGGCTCGCCCCCTTGTTGGTCATGCGTGGCTCCCGTCGCCATATTCGCCGTGCATCACCGCTTCCCGGCGTCCGGCCATTGCTCGTCCCTTGCTTCCAATGAACATCAATCGGGGCCCGATGCGTCGGCATTGGTGCATCCCTTCCCTGAAAAGCGTGCAAGCAAGAGTATGAACCCGCCAGAGTTCCCTGGTATCAATGACCACCCGCTCCTGCCCGGATTCATGGTCTCGGAGCAATTCGAGCAACACTCGCGCGGCCTTGCGGTCAAACTCGCCGCGGGCTTTGATCCGCAATTCTCCGGAGATCAGCTCCGTGGAGACGGAAAAGTCGTGGGACATGGTATGTTCTCCAGTACTTCGGAATCGGCGTCCAGAAGCACTTCCAGGAGGCGCTTACGCAGTGTTTCAAGTTGCCTGGAACGAAAATTGCGCTTGCTCTGCTCCAAAACCTGAATCGCCTCACGTATGGCGCCTTCCAGATGCTTCTCCCGGTGATAGTCACAAAGGTAACAAGACTGACCATCAATCTCAATATTTGCTCGGAGTATAGTCAATTTAGCCAGGATACGTCCCTGGTCGTCGACCTTCTTATGCAACTCGGAAATACTCGCGTTCAGGGAATTAATGACGGATTGTGCGTCCATTGGTAGCAATACTGTTGGAAAAATCCGGGTAATTGTTCAAAAATGCGGTTAAAACTCTGAAAAATGCCATTGCACCCGGCTTTCCGCCTGCGCGGGAATGACTTCAATGGCACGCTCTCTCAAACTTGTCATGCTTGTTCACGTTTTTGAGCAAATGCTCATCCGGCTCATCGAAGAACCGCGTTGCGCATCAGGCCGTCAACGTGTCGCTCAACTCGCGCAGAACAGCCACCACTCGATCGTCGTCGGCAGTGAGCAGTTCATCCAACAATGTCGGTGCGATGCGCTCCGGATCATATTCGATGATCACGGATAGGGCCAGGACGTTGACCCGTACGGAAAACACGCCCGGCGGCAGTTCCGAATGCGCTGCCGCCAACTCGCGAACCTCGGGCCGGGAAACAAGGGCCGGACTGAAAAGCAGCCGAATGCGCCCGGGAATATGATGCTTGACAGTCAGGTAACGACGAAGTCCGGCAAGGTCGGATAGATGCATTTTGTTTTGGTTCACGTTTTAGGGGTTGAAAAAAGAGGGCTGAGGGACGAGACCTGAAATTTGAGGAAACCCACCCCTGGCCCCTCCCAGGAGGGGAACAGCAGAGACATCGCGCTCATATTTCTTCACCTTCCCACCTTCACACCTTCTTCTTTCACCCCTTCAGGTCTCAGGTGTCAGCCCTATGCCTTCAGGTCTCAGGTTTCATCCCTCAACCCTTTCTTTTTCCCTTACGCCAGCACCCGCTTCCGATACCCGTAAAGATGGTAACTCAGGAATCCGAGAAACATCGCGCCGGTGAAGATGTGCCCGTCTTCCCTGTCAATGATGGCGAAAAGCATGGCCAAGCCGAGGCTGGAGAGCATGCCTCTCTTGGCAATGGTCATGTTGGCGACCTTGTTTGAGGTTTTGCTTGGGGCCTTGGGCGCGGAGGCGGCTTCCAAAGCGGCCTCCGAGCCGGGAACCTTTTTCAGGGCCTTGAGCAACGCGGCTTCGACCTTGGGATCGTCCTTGTAATGGATCAACAGGCTTCCGGTCCGTGGGTTGTGTTGAACATCAAAAACGCCACCCAGTTTGGCGACGGACTCGGTCAAACGGTGTAACGCGGTCTGATCCTCGGTACGAATCCGGAGTCTTCCGGGAATGGAATTGACGTACATCGTGACTGCCTCCTTTGGTAGCGGTTTTTTGTGAAGCCCATCCTTAAACTAAGTGAAGAGAAAGGCCTTCACCACAGTCCGTTCAAAAATCCCAAGTGCAAGGAGCAAAAAAAGATCAAGGTCGAAGCGTATTTATTTATACGTGAGAATTTTAACTTTTTGCAGTGACGCAGCAATTGGGAGTTTTTCAACGGACTGGAGGCACGGCGCGCCGCGCCCTTACCGCATACCGTCATCGTAGGGGCGCAGACTGTTCACCGTGACCAGGATGGTCGCCAGATTGTGGACCAGGGCCGATACAGCGGGCGAAATCCGCCCGGCCAACCCGAGGAGCACCAGAGCGCCGTTGATGCCCACGGCCGCGGAATAGTTCCAGCGCAACCGGGACATGGCCCGGGACGAGATGGCCCTGGCGGTGAGAATGCCGTCCAAATCGGCATTGGTCAACAAGACGTCGCAAACTTCATGGGCGATGTCCGCCCCGGACTTCATGGAAACGCCCACGTCCGCCACGGACAGGGCCGGGGTGTCGTTGATCCCGTCCCCGACCATGGCCACGACATGGCCAGAAGAACGCAGATCCTGAACAATGCGGACCTTGTCCTCGGGCAGCAACTGGGAATGAAATTCGTCGATGTTCAGCCGCCGGGACACGCTGGCCGCACTCTCCTCGCCGTCTCCGGTGAGCATCAAGACCCGCTTGACGCCGCCCTGCCGCAGCAGTTGCAGGAACAAGGGCGCGTCCCGACGCACCGGGTCCTCCAAAAGGATGACCCCGGCCAGGTCCTGGCCCATACCTACGTAGAGCACGGAACAGCCCTGCTCCGCGGCCCGGGCCACTGCATCGGCGGCCCGATCCAGTTCAATTTTACCATGCTCCTGGAGGAAATGCCGACTGCCTACCAAGACACGTTGGCCCTTGAGTTTGGAGGCGATCCCGTGGGCCAGGATATATTCCAGCTCGGCATGCTCCTCCTTGTGGGACAGACCTTCCCGGTCCGCCATAGACACCACGGCACGGGCCAGAGGGTGCGGGAAGTGCTCCTCCAGACAGGCCGCAACGCGCAAGACTTCGCGGGCTTCATGGCCGTTGAAAGGGATTACCTCCAGACCACGGGGATGGGCCTCGGTCAAAGTTCCGGTTTTGTCGAAAACATACGTGTCGGCCTGATCGAGTTTTTCCAGAAATCTTCCGCCTTTGATCAGCACGCCCTTGGTGGAAGCCTCGCGCATGGCCGAGAGCATGGTCAGCGGCGTGGAAAGCTTTATTGCGCAGGAAAAATCCACCAGCAGCACGGACACGGCCCGGTTCAGGTTCCGGGTCAGGAACCAGGTCAGCAGACTGAGGCCCAGGGTCAGCGGCACGACCCGGTCGGCCCATTGTTCGGCCCGGGCCTGCAAGCCCGCCTTGAGTCGCTCGGACTGTTCAAGGATCTTGACGATCTTGTGAACCCGTGTGGAGTCGCCCACCTGATCGGCCCGGATGACGATGGTCCCTTCCTCCACCGCGGTCCCGGCAAAAACCGAAATGCCCCGAGTCTTGGCCACGGCCAGCGGTTCTCCGGTCAATGATGCCTGATTGACCATGGCCTCGCCTTCAGCCACAACGCCGTCCACGGCGATCCGCGAACCGGCCTGGACAACAACCAAATCACCGGCTCGGACCTGCTCCAGGGGTCGCTCTTCCAGTTCTTCACCGTTCTTGACCCACACCGTGGGCGGCAGTTGCAGCAGATCTTGGGCCAACTGCTCCCGAGAGCGCTTGCGGGTCCATTGCTCCAGGAAATCGCCCAAGGACAGGAGCGTAGTGATGATCATCACCGAGCGCAGATCCCGGCGGGCGAGGGATATGCCGATGGCCAGACCGTCCAGCACGTCGATGTTCAGCCGCCCGCGCAACAGGGAGGCCAGCCCCTTGAGCAAAAAAGGCAGGGCCCGACGAGCCGCCAGGATCAACCGGACCCAGGGCGGCAAAAAGGGACGCAGCAGCAGTCCGGAGAAGGGTAGGGAACGTAGAAACGAGGGTTGGCCGGATGACTCGATGGATGACTCAATGGCGGCCACGTTCAAGGCCGATCGTGGGGAAGATGGTTGCGGCAGTTCGCTCAGCTCACGCAAAGCCAGACCCTGTTCCTGAAACAGGCCGAGCAGTTCCTCCAGGGAGACGCTTTGGTCATGAAAAACCAGAATACTGCCCGTACGTGAAGATATCCGTGCTTCCAGCACCCCATGATGACCGGTCAGGCCGCGCTGAATCATGTCCATGGTGGCTTGGTCCGGAACGTGGTCCAGACGAAGTCGAAACCGACCGGGCAAGGCGTGTACAAGTACGACCAGAAAGCGTTTTGGAGGTCTGCCCATGAAGAAATCCTGAGAAAGTGAGGGTTCGGAGTTTGAAGTCAGGAGTCAGGAGCCAGCTTTATGTCCGCTCTTGCTCCGGCAATCTGGGTCGCTATCGGTATCGGTATCGGAACAGGAAGAATTTTGAACACATCCCAGTGTTTTCTTTCCCGATCCCGATTCCAATTCCGACCCCGGCAACAGTATTACTCTGTGCTGAGTAGTTGCGAAAAACCAAAATCAAGAGGCCACCCTGGCCGAAGGCGACCAGGGTGGAGATAATTATTTGGATTTTTCCTGCGCCACAGCGACAGGTTTGGCCTGCTTGGCTTCGGCCACCAGGTCCTCCACGTTTTCCTTGGCCTTTTCCAGGGACGTCAACATTTTGTCCTTTACGGCCAGACCTTGGGCCAGGGTGCCCACCACCGCCCCCCGCAAGGGGCTGTCCTGCCGAGCCATGAGGCTGGCTCCGGCCGCGCCGATCACGACACCAGCCAGCAACCACAATCCACTGCGCATCATTTCGTTCATTTCGCACCTCCTGAGTTAGCCTGAAAAGATACAATGCCTCGAAGTTTTAGATGCTTACAGAAACATCACTTCCAGCGCAACCGAAAACCTCAAGCGCCCCGCCCCCATGACCTCACTGCAAGTGAAGTACAATGAAGACGGGGCGTTTCAGGAGGGGCCTACGGGATATCCGTGACCTGAATCCAAAGCACGGCTTCCTGGACCATTTCCTTGCCGTCGTGCTCCAACTCGACCACGTCCGGCACGGCGATGCCCCACCAGCCGGCCTTGGGCAGACCGATGGTGAATTCACCCTTGTCGTTGGCCATCACGGACATGGTTTCAAAGGCCGGATGCGGGGCCTCGATCTTGGGCTCGCCGACAAAGGCGTTGGCGGCAATGTCCACGTCCACGTTCAGGTACTCGACCTCGACCTCGATGTTCGGAACCGGCTCGCCGTTGGACATGACAACGCCGGTGAACACTCCGCCGGTCCAATTGGCGTAGGGCTTGTTCAAGGGCACGATTTCGGCGGGCAAGCCCAAAGGCTCATGCCAGTTGCCGGGCATGCCGCCCACGTTCACGATCATCTTGGTGAACTGCTGAATATATTCCTCATCAGCCTTTTCATAGTAAGGAGTCGGTACGAGCACGAAAACGTAGTCGCCCATGGAGCGAACCACGCGGGCCGGCAGCTTGGCGTCAAAAGCCTTCCCCGCGGCGTCGTCCAGGCCCTTCCAGGTGATCTCCGAGAGATATTCCTTCAGGTCGGTCTTCTGGGGTTCACCTTCCTCGCCGCGCTGATGCACCACATAGAACTCCTGGACCGGGTCCATGTCCATGATATGATCACCGTCAAACGGATGGGTGAAGACCAGCTTCAAGCTCATCTCTCCGCCTTGCTCCAGGGCGCTTTCCGGGGTGTAGAGCATCTGGAAGTGCGCCAGGGCCGGAGCACTCAAAAACAGGGTCAACAGGCCGGCAAGCAAAAATCCTCGTTTCATTTCTTCCTCCATAATAAGGCTTACATAAGGTTAATAACAACAATCCTTCTCAACACAACTCAATGAAAACCGAGCCAAAGGACTCCATCCGAGGCCCGGACATTTCCTACTCGAAAATCTGCGAACCAGGGATCAAAATATCATGTCCCTCGCCGCCGTCGAAAATAACGGAGTACTCTCCCTCGGGTTTATCGAACTCCACATCGCTGTTGCCTGACAATTGGAGAGACAAAATCACCTCTCCGGAAGCGTCCTTGACAATGATCGGAACCCCGGCGGCACTGGAGCCGTCGGAAAACCCGCCTTCACAATAAATCGTCCCATCTGCGTTGTCGAAGCAGGAGAACAGCGGCGTATGCGCCGAGACCGTTCCCGCGACCGTCAGAAATCCCACCAAAACAAACAAAATCAATCCGCGTCGCAACATGTCAGTAACCTCCAACAATCAGAAAATGGTTTAAAAAATAAATCCAACCGACCCCACCCCTACCCCCTCCCAGGAAGGGATTGAGAGATGAGGGCTGAGGGATGAAACCTGAATCCTGAATCCTGAGGGAACCCACCCTTGGCCCCTCCCAGGAGGGGATTGGGCCGTGGTGTGGCTGGAATTCAGGCTCACGTTTCAATTTCCACAAGATCACATTTTTTTCATCGATGAACGAAGAACAAGGAACCAAGAACGTTTTTCCCCTCAGGTTTCAGGTTTCATCCCTCAGCCCTTTCACTTCTCCCTCAGCCCTCTCTTTTCCTCTTTCCCTTCCCCCCGCAAATCCCCAATCCCATCCTGACCGGGCAACTTCAAGGCCGACGGGCAGGATTCGCAGGAGCAGCCTTTCTTTTTGAAAAACGTTTTCCAAATATAAAAGACAGCCCAAGCCAACAGAACTCCCAGAATCAGGTATTCCCAGAACATGGTCAGGCCTCCTTAGGAGCATGGGGGAAAGGTGTAGCTGGCTTTTTCCAGGCCGGATCAGGCAGAAAGGACAGGCCGATGGCCGTTCCCAGGGCCAGGAAGTAGAACCCGACCATGGCCTGGATGCCGCTTAAGCCCAGCCAAGTGCTGATGGTGAACACCCCGCTGGCCACGGCCAAGCCGAATACCGTTGGGAAGATGATCGAGAAGAGCATCCATTTGTAGGAACCGGTCTGGACCTTGACCATGATCGTGGTGGCCAAGCAGGGAGGGTACAAGGCGAAAAAGAGAATCAGGGCAAAGGCATGCAGGGGGGTGAACCCGGTGGCTTCACCAGACCGCTCCATGCGCTCTTCCAGAGACAACGACTCGTCGGCGCCTTCCTGAAACAGGACGCCCAATGTGGCCACGCTGGATTCCCGAGCAGCAAAGGAACTGATCAGAGCCACGTTGATCTTCCAGTCGAACCCGGCATACTGCGTCACCGGCTCCAGGGCCCGACCCATGGTGCCGAAGTAACTGTAGACAATGGTTTCCTCGCGGATGGCCGTGCGCAGGTTGGATCGTTCGGTGGACAAACCGCGCAGGTGCCGACTGATGGTGCGGGCATCCGCGTCCCTGGGGCGCAACAAAGGAAAAATTTCCGGATGCAGGGCCTCGTAGCGGTCGTCCACGGCGGAAGAGGCTTCCTGGGTAGAAGCGGCCAGTTTGGCCTCGCGGTAGGTGTTGGCGATGTTCAGCAGGTTGAGCACGGCCTGATCGTCGGACAGGATCTCCGCGTAGGGCGTCTCCTGGATGTTCTCGCGAAAGGTGGCGATGGCTTCGTCCATGCGGCCGTCAAAGTAGGCCATGCGTTCGGTCGGCAGTCCTGGGAACTGCAACAAAACGTAGACCACGACGGCCACGGCCACCACGATGGTCCCCACCTTTTTGATGTAGACCCAGGTCCGATCAACGGCGCGGCGCAGCACTCCCATCAACGTGGGCATGTGGTAGTTGGGCATCTCCATGACAAAGGGGGCCGTTTCCCGCCCGCGCAGGATGGTAGAGGTGAGCAGTTTGGCGATGATCATGGCCATAATGATGGTGATCGTGGAGATGAACAACATCAGGTAAGATTTGTAGGCCGCGAAATAAATGGAGACCAGCAGGGTGTAGAGCGGAATTTTGGCCAGGCAGTTCATGTACGGCACGGTCAGAATCGTGGCCAAACGGGAACGCTCGTCCGGAATGCCCTTGGTGGCCATGATCCCGGGCACGGCGCAACCGCCGGTGAACACTCCGCCCAGGATGAACGGCAGGGTGGACTGGCCGTGCAGGCCGAAACTCTGAAAGACCCGATCCAGAATAAAGGCTATCCGGGCCATGTATCCGGAGTCTTCCAGGATCGCGATCAAGGCGAAAAGGATCAGGAAAATGGGCACGTAGTTGAGCAGGGTGTTCACGCTGTCCACCATCCATAGTGACATGGAGCGGAGGATGGTGTCGTGGAGCAGCCCGGGATCAGGCAGGAGCCCGGCCACGAAGGTCCGCACCCAGGCCAGGGCCGGCCAGGTCAGGAAGGTCAGCTTATAGCCCTGGACGATGGACAACTCGTAGATCAGGTAGACGGTGAGCACCAGAAAGATCGGGGCAAAGGCCCGGTGCAGGAGTACCCGGTCGATTTTTTCGGAAAAGCGCACCGTGTCCGCCTTGGTCACCTCCACGCACTGCTCCACCAGGGAGGCGGCCAAGCGGTCCCGGCAGGTGACGATATAGTCCGCCGGGGTGATGTCCATCTTCCCCTGAAACGCGGCGGTGGCCGCGGATACCGCGTCCATTACGGCATCAGCCTGGGCATGGTGTCGCCGCAACAGCTTCAGGGCCTCGGAGTCGCCCTCCAGGAGCTTGACCGCCATCCAGCGCAAAGGGACGGCCTTGACCAGATTTTCCGACTCCAGAAGTTGCTCGTGGACAGCGGCGATGTGTTCTTCCAACTCTTCGTAATTGATCCGCAAGCCGTGCTGATCCTGAAATCCTTCATCCTCCCCCCGTTCCTCGCGAGCCGCGCGGCGCAGGGCCGGACGCAGTTCCTGCTTGCCCCGGCCCTTGCGGCCCACCGTGGGCACAACCTCGATGCCCAGCAGCCGACCCAGCTTTTCATGATCGATCTTACGTCCTTGGGCCTCGGCCACGTCTACCATGTTCAGAGCCATGACCACGGGAAACGACATTTCCAGAATCTGGAAGGTAAAATACAGACCCCGGCGCAAACTGGAAGCGTCGATGACATTGAGAATGGCGTCGGGCCGTTCCCGCAACAAAAAATCTCGGGCCACCCGCTCTTCCAGGGAAAATGAGGTCAGGCTGTAGGTTCCGGGCAGGTCCACGACCTCCACCCGGCCCAATTCGTCGTGATAATTGCCGGCCTTCTTGTCCACGGTCACGCCGGGGTAGTTGGCGATATGCTGGTTCGCCCCGGTGAGCATGTTGAAAATGGTCGACTTGCCGGCATTCTGCTGACCGGCCAGTCCGATCATGATGTTTTTCTTGGCGGGTGACATGCTATCCTTCAAAAGATCGTGCATTTCCCAAAAGCCCAAGAGTGGGCGTCTGTTCAGGAAAATATTTGGAATGGCAATAAATTTCCACTAACTGCCAAAGTGATTTTCAAGATCAACTCAAAACCGCATTACTCGCCACGTTTTTTCATGCGGGGAGACCATGCTCGACTAGGCGGCCCGCACGTCGATCAAATCCGCCTCCCGCTTACGCAGGGTAACGTAGTAGTCACCAACCCGCAGTTCCAGCGGGTCACCCAACGTGGCGCAACGGATCATTTCAATCTCGGCATTGGGAACAAAACCCAGGTCCAACAGGCGCTGCCGGATGGCCCCGTGAGCCCTGTGCCGTCGGATGCGGCACCGACATCCGTTGGCTACTTTGGTCAGCGTCTGGTCCTCACCATTGCCACCCTGCGCGGGATGCGCACAGGAAGGGCACTCTTGGACCGGCATGGCATTTTGTTTCCGGAAACGATGCAACATGGCTTCATTCTCCTTGCTTGTTGAGGACGCTCGCGAAGATTCCAAGCCACGGCCCACAAAATTTCAATGGGGCTCAGTCAGTGACGCTGGATGATGGGTAACTACTGATAAGCAGTTTCAATGTCAACCCCGCAACCAGCTTTTGCCACATCAGGAGCCTCTCCCCGAAACCAGGAAAGATCACCCAGTCGTGCTCAGCCGCGTTGTGCTCGCAAGGCTCCGCGCAGCCCCACGGCCAACCAGTCCAGAACCAAAGTCGGGGCGACCTGGGTTCGCAGGGCCTGCTCAGCCTCGTCCAAACGCAGATCAACGGTCCGCCAGGCCGCGGGATTCCCTCGTTCGTGGAAGACCTGGGCCAGGGAAGAATCCGGGCGGCCTTGGCAGGCCCGGATCAGCCCCCGGCGACAAGCGTGGATCACATGAAAGGCCAGCGGTCGATCCACCTGACCTTTGACCATGGTCCGGCCGAACCATTCCCGGCCGGTCTTCAGAAATCCAGCCAGGGCCTCGACCCATTCCGGATCCGGCCCCCCTTCCCGATCCTGAACCCCGTCCAGATCCCAGGAAAGGGTCGCCACCCAGCTTCTGGAGACCAGGGTGCGCAACAGGCGCTCCCGCTGAGGAGCCAGCAGGACGTAGGCGTTGCGAGTTTCAGTATCTTCCATGGACTTGAGCAGAGCGTTGCCCGCCTCTTCGGTCAGCTCCTGGGCCTCACCCAGGACCACCACCCGGCGCTTCGCGTCCCGGGGCGCTTGGCCCAGCAGGCCGCGCAGTTCCCGGACCGTATCGATGCCGATCCGCCCTTCCCTGCCGTCCAGATAGACCAGATCAAGAAACACGCCGTCCCGAATCCGGCTGCACGCGGGGCACTGCTCACAAGGCCCCGGCCCGCCGGGCAAAGCTAACGAAGGATCGCAATGAGAGGGAGGGAGGGAGGAGGACGGCGGGAGCGCCAAACAATTAAGCAGAGCCGTCCAGTACAGCCCGAGCTTTTCACGCTCTTCGGCGGTTCCGCCTTCCAAAAGAAGCACTCGTGGTGGCCGGGAAAGCAAGCGGGCCAGGATAGATACCACCCGTTCCTGGCCCGGAATCCGGAACAAATCCGGGACAACCCGTGGGGCCCAGTCCTGGGCCTTGTCCTGGGCCTTGTCCTGGGTCTGCTTTTTGGCTGGGCCCTTTGTCCGGGTCTGGGAGGCCGTCTTGGCCATGATCGGCCCCCGCTAGACGCGGCGTTCGATGGTCTGACGTCGATCCGGTCCCACGGAGACGATGGTCACCGGAACCGTCAGCTCATGTTCCAACCGCTGAATGTAGGCCCGCGCGGCTTCCGGCAGGTCGTCCCAAGCCGAGGCCCCGGCGATGTCCTCGGACCAGCCGGGCACGTCGACGTAAACGGGCTTCACCGCGGCCAGGAGTCCTTCTTCCTGGGGCGGATAGGCCATTTCCCGCCCGTCCAGCTCATATCCGACGCAGATCCGTATCCGGTCCAGACCACTGAGCACGTCCAGCTTGGTCAGAACGATCTCTGACACGCCGTTCAGGCGGATGGATTCGCGCAACAAGGGCAGGTCCAGCCAGCCACAGCGTCGTTTGCGGCCCGTGGTCGCTCCGAACTCTCCGCCTTGGCGCTGCAAATGGTCGCCAATGGGATCGAAGAGTTCCGTAGGAAAGGGGCCGGAGCCGACCCTGGTGGTGTAGGCTTTGACGATGCCCATGACCGTGCCCAGCAGCCCCGGCGAACAGCCCGCTCCGGCGGCCACGTTGCCGGCCACGGTATTGGAGGAGGTCACGAAGGGATAGGTGCCGTGGTCAATGTCCAGGTGGGTTCCCTGGGCGCCCTCGAAGAGCACCCTGCGTCCGTCCACCACGGCCGCGGCGATGCGCTCCGACACATCGCCGAGATGGGCAACAAGCCGCCGACCGGACTCCAAAACCTCTTCCAGTACGGCGTCCACGTCCATGGACTGGGCACCGTAATAGTTGGTGAACAAGGCATTTTTCTCGGCCAGGGCCTGAACGATCTTGACCCGCACGAGGTCAGTCGAGCGGAAGTCTCCGACCCGGATGCCCACCCGGGCCGCCTTATCCTCATAACACGGCCCGATGCCCCGGCCCGTGGTGCCGATCTTCTCGCCGGTGCGCTTCTCCTCGCGAAGTTTGTCCAATAACTTGTGGTAGGGCATGATCACATGGGTCTTGGGGCTGATCAGAATCCGCTCCGGACCCACGTCCAGTCCGCGCTCGGCCAGGGCGTCCAGTTCCCGGCAAAAAACCTCCGGATCCAGAACCACGCCGTTGCCGATCAGGCAGACCTTGCCGGGGTGCAGTATTCCCGAGGGAATCAGGTGCAGGATAAAGGTCTTTTCGCCGACGACCAGGGTGTGCCCGGCGTTGTTTCCACCCTGAAACCGGACAATCAGGTCCGCCCGTTCCGTCAGCAAATCAACGATCTTGCCCTTGCCTTCATCACCCCACTGGGTGCCCACCACGACAACGTTTGACATGAACCGCTCCTTAAAAGTATATCTTTTCGTTTGCGCAAGACGACCCATCTCCCTAAAAAAGGCCGTCCGCAAAGTCAATGCACGCCATGAAATTTCCCGCTACCTACTGAAGGTATCTTCTCCTGTATGCGGTTCAAGCCGCGAATTTCCCCCTTCCGATATGAAACGAATCCAGTATCTCCTGCTTGTCCGACATCTCCGTCTTTTGGTCTTTATCCTGGTGTTCGCCCAGTTGGTCCTGGTGAACAAACTGCTCTGGGACGCCCGCCCGCCCGGCCTGATCAAGCCGGTGGTCCGTGTCTTGGCCCCGGAGTCCGAACTGGTTCACTCCCGGATCTCGCCCTACGGACCAGGCCTGGAACGGGAACTGGTGGAAATGTTCGCCGAGCAGGCCGGGGTGCATCCGATCTGGCTGCACATGGACGGCCCCGGACCGGCCTGGGACGAACTGCGCCATCACCGGGCCGACTTGCTGGTCGGCGTCGGATACGCGCCGTCTCGTCCCTTTCTGGACTCACTGGTGACCCCGGTGGCCTCCGGGCCCGTCTACGCCCGCCATCCCGTGGGGGTGGTCCATCAGCGTCACCACCACCCTCCCCAGGACCCGTCAGACCTCTGTCGCCGCAAGGTCCTGCTCCCGGAAAACCCTCTCCTACGCCTGACCTTCCTCCAGTTGCTGGACGACGTGGACCTGAACGGCCTGGGCCTGGACGATGCGACGTGCTCCGAGGCCCCACTGCTGACCGAGGAAGCGTCGCTTCCGGTGCAGCTCGCGGCCATGGTCGAAACCGAGGCCCGCTTTACCCTCGTGGACACCGGGCGGTTCTCTCTTTGGGGACCGTTCTACGCCGACTTCCAACTGGCCCACAGCCTGGAAACGACTCTGGAATACCGCTGGTTCTGGCGCGACGACCGTAACCTGATCGCCCCAAAGCTGGCCGAGTTCTGGAATAATATGACCCAGGACAATGCGTTGGAGCGGATTCAGGACAAGTATCTCGGGTTCATTCCGGAAAACAGCGACCGCTTCGCCTTGCTGCACCTGCTGGAAACCCTCCAGCGCGAACTGCCCCGGCACGGCGAGACCATCCTCAAGGCGTCCCAGCGCTACGAAATCGACCCCCTGCTGCTCATCGCCCTGATCTATCACGAATCCCGGTTCGACCCCGAGGCTGTCAGCCGGACCGGGGTGCGCGGCATCATGCAGATCACTCAGGCCACGGCCACAGAACTCGGCCTGGATGACCCCATGAACCCTACCAAAAGCATTCTGGCCGGAGCGCGGTACCTGCGCCGGATATGGAACCGCCTGGATAATCCGGACCTTTCCGAGTGGGATCGCTGGTTTCTGGCCTTGTCCGCCTACAACCAGGGCCTCGGCCACACCTGGGACGCCATGGCTCTGGCCAAAAACCTCGGGCTGAAGGAGACGAGTTGGAACGACGTGAAGCGCGTCTTTCCCCTGCTCAGCCAACGCGACTATTACAGTAAGGCACGCCACGGCTACACCAGAGGCTTTGAAGCCGTGGCCCACGTCGAGGCGATTCGCTACTACTATTACGTCCTAAACGGGCTCCTCGTTCTTGAACGACCGGAAGGGAAGTACCTTGGCCGGCTTGGGCGTCCGAGCCTTCTTTCCTGAGGCGGTCAGCGGCAAGGCCGGAGCTTCCAGCGTCTTTCGAGGTTTTTGCTGCTCGGCCCAGTGATAGTTGAAGAGATGATTTTTCCAGCGGACCAATTGGATCAACCCCAGGACCATCACGGCCTGCTCCCACTTTTTCGTGGGCTGAAACTCACCGGCCATTCCTTCATACTTGTCCATCAACGACGTCAACGACGCCTCATCGAACTGGGCAAGCTGGTCGGCCAGCTTGATTAACACCTTTTCCACGAGTAATGCCCTTCCTTCGTTTGTTTGTAAGGGTTCACGATTCACCATCCAGAAAAACCGCACACTGCCGCAATCCGTTTATCTATGCCTTCCGTCCGATGTTTTCAAGGTGAAATGTTTGAGGCGGAAGGCAAAGACCGGTCTGAACATTATCCCAAGCCACCCCCAAGCAGCCAAAGCAGGTATGAGGAGCGACCATGTCCGACCTGAAAGCCATCTACCGCACCTTGTCCGCGGATCCGTTTCCCCGGACCATGACCATCACCCTGGGCGACCAAAAATTGCAGTTCGAAAAGCGCACCTGGCGCATCGACGGGGAGGATCGAGGGCTGCGATACGGGGAAAACCCGGACCAGCCTGCTGCCCTCTACGCCCTGAACCAAGGGACCCTGGAACTGGACGGCGTGGCCTTTCGCGAGGCCGGGGACGGTCTGGTATCGGCCCTGACCGAGGAGCACATGCTTCAGGCCGGCAAACACCCCGGCAAGATCAACCTCACGGACGTGGACAACGGGATCAACATCCTCCAGTACCTGCACACCAAGCCCGCCGCGGTCATTCTCAAACACAACAACCCCTGCGGCGCTGCCTGGGACGAGCTGGGGCTGGAGGCCTCCCTGAAAAAAGCCTTCTGGAGCGACCGAATCGCTGCCTTCGGGGGCACGGTGGTGGTCAATCGAGACGTGGACGCGGCCTGCGCCGCGTTTATTAATGAATCCTACTTCGAGGTGGTGGCTGCTCCAGGCTATGATCCTGAAGCCCTGGAAATGCTCAAGAAGCGCAAAAATCTCCGGATTCTGCGCATTCCCGGCCTGGCGGAGTTGGATACCTTCGCTGACAAGCCCTTCCTGGACGTCAAATCCTTGGCCGACGGCGGACTGATCGTCCAGTTCTCCTTCCGCAACCGCATCCGCGGCCCTCAGGATTTCCTTCCGGCCAAGGCCGACCGCGACGGAGTCCTGGTCCAGGCCAGAACGCCTAATGCCAAGGAAATGGACGACCTGCTTTTTGCCTGGGCCGTGGAGTCCGGGGTGACCTCTAACTCCGTGCTCTTCGTTCGCGACGGGGCCACGGTGGCCGTGGGCACCGGCGAGCAGGACCGGGTCGGGTGCGTCCAGCTGACCATTCACAAAGCCTACACCAAGTACGCGGACTGGCTCAGCTTCACCGAGCAGGGCGTTTCCCTCTACGAGCTTCAGGCCAAGGCCGAGGCCGACCCGGAGCCCCGTCGAATTCTGGAAGACATCCAGGCCCGAACCGAGACGGCCAAGGGCGGCCTGCCCGGCACGGTCCTGGTTTCCGACGGATTCTTCCCCTTTAGGGACGGCGTGGACCTGGCCGTGGCCCAGGGCGTCACGGCCATCGCCCAGCCCGGTGGCTCCATCCGGGACCATGAAGTCATTACCGCGGTCAACCAGGCTGATCCTCAGGTGGCCATGGTCTTCACCGGACAGCGCTCCTTTCGGCATTGATAGAATCTGGAATACGTTTTGACCATATCCCAATCCATTCACAGCTCCCTCCCCGGCCCCGGCTCACTCGTCGAATACCTGCAGGACAATCAGGTCAATCTGGCCGTGATGCTGGAGGAACAGGGCGGGCGAACACGTCTGTTCACCCAGAGAGGTCGGGAAATGAACCTGCCCGCGGCCAGACTATTGCCTTGGCACGGCCCGAAGTATCCCCTCCCGGCCACCCGGGCCGAACATGAAGAGCGGCTGGCTCGCCACCTGGAAACGCGCAAGGCTTTGGCCGAATCCATCGACGTCATGGAAATCTGGAACCTGGCCCAGGGCGAGCTGGACTCGGCTCCGATGGAATGGTTCGCCGACCTGCTCTGGGAAGAACCCGGGCCGGATCAGCGTTCGGCCCTGGGTCGCGTCCTGCTGGAGGCCAAGACCCACTTCAAGTTTCAGCCTCCGTCGTTTCTGATCTATCCGGAACAAACCGTCCAGGCTCGGCTGGCCGAACAGGAAGCGGCCCGCGAGCATCAGGAACTGATCGCGGTCGGACAGGATTTTTTCCACGATTTGTGGAAAATCGGGATCTCCAAGGCTCCCGATGCCCCAGATGCCTCCTTCCCGTCTCCTCCGGAACCCACTGCCACGAAACTCAGGGAATTGCTGCTGCGACGCATGAATCACCCCGAGGATCCGGCAACGGACGATCTCTGGCGCAATCTGACCAAGCGCATCCCGGACCATCCCCAGCAGGCCCTGCTCCTGGCCCAGGCCTGGAGGCTCGTATCGGCCCACCACAACTATCTCCTGGCCCAGGCTGACTACGATTGGCAAGACGAGTGGAGCCGGGAATTCCTGCCGGATATTCAGCGCCTGGAAGAAGCGGTTCAAAGCCGCGCCGTCCCCCCGGAACCCCTTGCGCTGGTCAGCGTGGACTCTCCGTCCACCCGGGACATCGACGACGCCTTCACCTTGGAACGGACCGCGGACCAGGGCTTTCGCCTGACCCTGGCCATTGCCCGGCCCTGCCTGGAATGGTCCTGGCTCTCGGAACTGGACCAGGCCGTGGCCCAACGAGCATCCAGCCTCTACCTGCTCGAAGGGGTCAGCCACATGCTTCCGGAACGGTTGGGAGTCGAGTTGTTCAGCCTGCGCCAGGACATGGAGCGACCAGCCCTGCTTCTGGAATTAGACCTGGACCCCGAAGCCCGGGTCCGGTCCATCGAACCGCGCCTGGGCTGGGTTCGGGTGCAGGCCAATACGCACTACGAACAGGTGGAAGCGGACATCCTGGCTGGGATCGAACCCTTCGCCTCGGCCCACGCCCTGGCCGAAATGCTTCGTGACCATCGCATCGCCGCCAATGCCGTGGTCTTCGATCAGCAAGACCCGCATCTGAAATTGTTCGGCGAGGGAGCGGACATCCAGATCGTGCGGGAGGAAAAGCCGGCCGCCCCCAAGGCGCAGCTTCTGGTCAGCGAATTCATGGTCCTGGCCAACACGGAGCTGGCCAGATGGGCCCGGGACCTCGAAGTTCCCCTGCTTTTCCGGACCCAGAACGTCGCCCTTCCGCCGGGTATCGGCGGATGTTACACGCGACCGGAGGACATGTACCGGATGTCTCGCATGCTGGCCAACGCCGCCATCCAGTCCAAGCCCGCGCCCCACGCCAGCCTCGGCGTCTCGGCCTACGCCTCCGTCACCTCGCCGTTGCGGCGCTATGTGGACTTCATCAACCTGGCCCAGGTGGCTTCCCGACTGGACCAGGGAACGGCCCGGCTGACGAAGCGGGATATTGACGCCGCCCTCCCCTTCTGGCGGGCCAGGATGGAGGCGGTGGGCCGAGTGCAGCGAACCCGGTCGCGCTACTGGAAACTGGTGTATTTACGCCAGCAAAGCGACAACAACAAAATTTGGGACGCGATTTTAGTGGACGAAACACCGACTCAGGCGGTATTCTCTTTGCCCGCCGAGCAGGTACAGGTCCGAGCGCCCAAACGCCTGCTGGGGGACAAGTTTCTCATCGGTGGAAACTTCGGACTCCGCCTGGGAAGGATTGATCCATTACTGAACGAAATCAAAGTGGTGGAGATTATCGATGATCAAACCGAGCAAAAGGAGTAGACGATGTTGAGCATTTTATGGCTGGGCATGAGTTATCTGATCGGGGCCATTCCCTTTGGCCTGCTGTTGACCAAAATGCGGGGCCTGCCCGACCCGCGCCTGCACGGCAGCAAAAACATGGGCGCGACCAACGTGGCCCGGGTTTGCGGCACATGCTGCGGCGCGATGACGCTGATCCTGGACGCCCTTAAAGGCCTCTTCGCCGTGGGCGTGGCCGCCTCCTTCAGCGATTCCTGGCTGTTTCTGTCCCTCACCGCTTTGGCCGTGCTTCTCGGGCACATGTTCTCCGTGTTTCTGGACGGCAAAGGCGGCAAAGGCGTGGCCACCACCGTGGGCATTTTCCTGGGACTGGCCTTTTGGCCGGCCGTGCTGGCCCTGATCGTCTGCCTGACCGTGATCAAGCTGGGCGGGTACGTCTCCCTGGGCTCCCTGGTCCTGGTCACCCTGATGCCCATCTTCATGCTGCTGACCGAATCCTACAGCCTGCTTCCGGTGACCTTGATCATCATGGCCCTGGTTTACTCACGGCATAAGGACAACATCCAGCGCCTCGCCCAAGGCGAGGAACAATCCTGGAGATGCCGCGCCTAGCTGACTTTTCCCGCTCCCGCCATGCTCGCGCATGGCGGGATTTTTTTTGCCCGGTCCCCACTACCGTGTCGCGTATCCGGAGGTCATTTACCCCATGTTCTCGCCCACCACATCCCGATTCTCCCCGCTGTCGGCCACACTTGCCTCGTCTGTTTTCATCGCCCTGTTCATCACGGCCACCCTCATATTCGCCGCTCCAGCCCGAAGCCAGGATGCTCCTCCAGTTTCCGCGACGCCCGAAACGGTCGGAACGGCCGGACCTGGTTTCCGGGGGGCTCCCGCCACAAGCCTGGATTTAAGCGGCTACCATTTGTTCAACAGCGCCTTCAAAGACGATCAAGGCAAGATTTCCGTGACCCAGACCCGCGCGGACGCCTCCTGGTCCCGCTTCAGTCTGGGCTGGCACTCCAACTGGTATTCCTGGGAGGACAAGAGTTCCCTGCCCTTGGGCAACGGACAAGATGCCCTATGGGATTCGCTGCACGTGCTCACCCTCATGGTCAATCAGCGCGGGCTTCTTTCCCAGCGCTGGTCCTACTTCGTCCAGGGAGCGATTCGCTCCGGGTTTGAAAAGGAAGTCTCCAGGTCCGTGGGCGTGGCGGCCAACGGCGGCTTGGTCTATGCCTGGAGTGAAGACTGGACCGTGGGCCTGGGCGGATTCGTCGGTATAGATCCCACAACCAAATTCGCTTTTTCCAGCACCTTCGCCATGGCCGGCCCCTTCGTGCAGTACCGCAATCCTCGCGCCCCGGGCTTCTCCGGCCGCCTCGGATTCCCCAAAAGCGAACTGCGCTACACCCTGTCCCCGGTCTGGTCGACCTGGTTGGGATTCGGCGTCAACTCGGACACCTACCGCCTGGCCGACGACAGTACCGTCATGCCCAGGGGATATGTCCGATCACGGATGTTCACCACCGGCCTCTACCTGGACGTCACTCCCACCCCCACCCTGCTCCTGCGCCTCGGCCCGACCTACAACTTCAGCCGAAGACTGGAAGTCTACGATTCCGGCGGCGACAAACGCCGAAGCCACGACCTGGATGCGACTTTGGGGTTTGAGGCCAAGGTCAGTTGGAGTTTCTAGACCGGAGAAAAGAAATGCCGGGAGCCTCACGGCCCCCGGCATGCTATCGGAGAATTATTGACCTGAAAGATTGATTCAGCCGTCTATTCGACCAAACTCAGTTTTCACACCTGAGCACGAGCACCGAACACTTGGCGTGGCGTACGACCTTGGAAGTATTGGTACCGAGGAGGTAGTCTTGCAGTTTGATGCGGTGGGCGGGCATGATGATCAGGTCGGCCTCGACCTTTTCGGCCATGCGCAGAATCCGGCGATAGATGGAGCCTTGGGCCACGAGGTGCTGGACGTCGATGTCGTCGGGGATATGGGCGTCCACCAGCTCGTGCAGGAGACTTTCCGCGTCGGCCACGATCTTGTCGCCGGCGTCGGAGGGAAAGTAGTCGGCCACGATGGGCATGCCCATGTCCGGAACCACGGTCAAGGCAAACATCTTCGCATCATAAAACCGGCATAACTCAGCGGCGCGCTCCAGACTCATCTTGCGGGTGCGCTCGCCTTCCTGGATATCAATGGGGACCAGGATACGCTTATACATGTCGGCTCCGGGGGTCGGTTAAGGGGTTTAGGGTTCAACGGTTCAATGGTTCACGGTTCAACAGTTAAGGGGGTTGCGGAAAAAAAGCGAGTCCGAGTGCTCATTTTTTGGGAGTGCGGTGCCGTCAGGCCGGGGACGGCGAAGCGTCGCCGCCCGCCCGCCTTGTCCGGTACATCTGCCAGGCGAAAAGGGAAAAATACATGGCCACGCCGAGGATCTGCATGCCCAGACGATCAAAGGGCAGGTAGGCCGCGAAGACGCCCGGACGGAAGGTGGTGGCGCAGACGCAAAGCAGGAACAGCCGCTCCAGCCAGTTGCAGCGCGTGACCAGCCAGCCTTGCAGGGCCGAGGCAAAGGCGAACATGGCGATCAGGCCGGAGAAGAAAACCCAGGTCAGATACCAGGGGTCCTCCAGCCAGATCACCTTGCCGGCTTCAGTCACCCCGGAAATCATCAACAGCTCGGTGTTGAACAGGAAAATGAACGGCAGGATGCCCGTACGCAGGCTGTAGGCGAACCCTTGGACCCCGGTCTTGATCGGGTCCGTGCGGGCGATGGCCGCTCCGGCGTAGGCCGCCAGGCCCACCGGCGGAGTCACGTCGGCCAGGATGCCGAAATAAAAAACGAACAAGTGGGCCGCGATCAGCGGGAAGATCAATCCGGCGTCGCCGCCAAGCTGGATGATCACCGGCGCGGTCAAGGTGGCCATGATAATGTAGTTGGCCGTGGTGGGCATGCCCATGCCCAGGATCAGACTGGTGATGGCCGTAAAGACCAGCATCAGCACGATGTTGCCCATGGACAGGGTGGCGATGATGGTGATGAAGCGACCCACCAGGCCGGTAATGGTCACCACGCCGACGATGATCCCGGCCGTGGCCGTGGCCACGCCCACGGAAACCATGTTCCGCGCCCCCATGATCATCCCGCTCCAGACATCGTGCAGCCCCTGCCATATGGCGGTGAGCAAAAAACGCTTCAGATCAATGTTCGGGTCCAGGGTCCCGGCCCGCTTATGCACGCCCAGGGACAGGAAGGCGATGATCGGCCGCTGGACGAGCATGATCACGATCAGGCTCTCAATGGCGTACAGGGCCGAGGCGATGGGGGAGCGGCGCATGATCACCAGATAGAAGATCAGCACGCCCAGGGGAATGATAAAATGACAGCCCCGGAGCACGGTCTTGCCGAACTTGGGCAGTTCCTTGCGCGGCAGGGCCTTGATGCCCATTTTCAGGGCCTCCAGGTGCACGATGTACAGCAAGGCCAGATACGCAATCAGGGCGGGAAACAAGGCCGCCCGGACCACGTCCAGGTACGGGATACCGATGATCTCGGCCATGATGAACGCCGCGGCGCCCATGATCGGCGGCATGAGTTGCCCGTTGACCGAGGAAGCCACCTCAATGGCCGCGGCCTTGTGCGCAGGAAAGCCGACCTTCTTCATCAGCGGGATGGTGAAGGTTCCGGTGGTCACGGTGTTGGCGATGGAGGAGCCGGAAACCAGGCCGGTCAATCCCGAGGCCATGACAGCGGCCTTGGCCGGACCGCCCCGGAAGGTGCCCAGGGCCGAAAAGGCTACGTCGATGAAATATTTGCCGCCACCGGCTCGGTCCAGAAGCGCCCCAAAGAGGACGAACAGGAACACGAAGTCCGTGGACACGCCCAGAGGGACGCCGAAAATACCCGTGGTGGTCAGGTACATGTCGCTGATGATGAAATCCAGGGGGACGCCCCGGTGGCGGAACAGCGCGGGCAAATGGGGCCCGACAATGGTGTAGATCAGAAAAATGCCCGCCAGAACCGCCAGGGCCGGCCCCAAGGCGCGCCTTGCCGCTTCAAGCAACAGCACGATCAGGATCACGCCCATCCAGATGTCCAGCTGCGAGGGCAGGCCCATCCGGGTGATGATCCCGCTGTAGTCCCACCAGATGTACAGGGCCCCGGCCGTGGCCAGGATGGCCAGCAGGATGTCGTAAATCGGGATGTACGTCCGGATGGAGCGGCGGGCGAAGCTGGGGATCATCTTTTGGGTCCAAGTGACCCACATGGGCGGGCTGTACTGCTTGTAGGCCGGGTAGGCCAGAAAGGCGAGACAGATGGCGAACCCCAGGTGCCAGGAACGGGCGATGTGGGAGTTCATCGGCTGATAGGCCAGATAGAGCTGAAAAGCGGACCATCCCAGACACAACAGGGTGATGATCCAGGCGGCCACGGGATGCTTCGGCTCCCGGGCCCCGGCTTCGACCATGGCCACCATGTCTTCGGCGGACTGGCGAACCCGGGTTTTCTTGCGCGAACCATCCGTATGAGGTTCGGCGGCGGGGTCAACGCCTCGCGGCGTGGTTTCGGTACGGTCCTGATCGGTCATGGCGGGTTTTTATGGCTGTCCGGTACATTGCCGGGGTGCTGAAGGAAGAAACGAACAGGGGCGGTTCGCGAACCGCCCCTGGACAAATGGAGACTGGCTACATCCAGCCCTTTTCCTTGTAGTACTTCTCAGCGCCGGGATGCAGCGGAGCGGACAGCCCCTGCAGCATCTCCTCAGGCTTCAGATTGCGGAACGCGGCGTGGGAAGCACGCAGCTCATCCAGATTTTCAAAAACCGTCTTGACCACGTCGTAGACCACCTGTTCGGAGACGGAGTCGTTGGTGACCACGGTGGCGGTCACGGCGTAGGTCTCGATGTCCCGGTCAATGCCGCGGTAGGTGCCGGCCGGGATGCTGGTCATGATGTAAAAGGGGTGCTCGGCCACGAACGCCTTGACGGCGTCGGAATTCAGGGGAACCATGTCCAGATCCACGGACTGGGCCGGCTCTTCAATGGCCGCGCTGGGATTGCCCACGGTGTAGAAAAAAGCATCAACGTTGCGGTCCACCAGGGCCCGGGAAGCTTCATGCTGCTGCAGCGCTTCGGCCCGGAAATCCGTGTTGAAATCCAGCCCGTACATGCGCAGGACGTCTTCGGCGTTGCCGCGCTGGCCGGAACCGGGATTACCGATGTTCACCCGCTTGCCCTTCAAGCCTTCAACAGTGGTGATGCCCGTGTCTTTGCGAGTGACCAGCATGACGGTCTCGGGATGCATGCTGAACACGCTGCGCAACCCCGTGACCGGCTTGCCTTCCCAGTCCGCGGTGCCGTTGTAGCCCTGATAATTGCGATCGGACTGGGCCACGGCGAAATCGAACGCTCCGCGATCCAGGGCGTTGATGTTGAACACCGAGCCGCCGGTGGGCCGACCGATGTAATTGTACTCCCCGCCCATGTGCTTGTTCATCATGTTGCTGATCTGCAGGGCGACCTGATAGTAAACTCCGGTAATGGACGCTCCACCGAACAGAATGTCCTGCTTGGCCATGGCCTGGGGCGCGGACAACGCCAATCCAAGAGCGACGACCAAGGCTACGAACCATTTCTTTCCTACCATACTCACACCTCCATAA
The DNA here is from genome assembly GCF_000717475.1 of Desulfonatronum thiodismutans. NCBI lineage: Bacteria > Pseudomonadati > Thermodesulfobacteriota > Desulfovibrionia > Desulfovibrionales > Desulfonatronaceae > Desulfonatronum > Desulfonatronum thiodismutans. The sequence goes on along the minus strand of NZ_JPIK01000025.1, from coordinate 43,560 downwards.
CAAAAATGTTAAAAATCGAACAATTTCACCTCTCACCATCTTGTCTGAACTGATATGCCGAAGATGGGTGCTGATGTCAAACGCCGCGGATTCGCAATCAGCGGACCCGATTGCTCCACAAATCCAGCAGCAATGAGGCGACCAGGGCGGAGCGCTCCATCAGACTGCACCTGACAATGTACTCTCTGTCGCTGTGGTCCAGGTCGCCCAGCGGCCCCAGCCCGTCCAGAACCGGAACGCCTCGGTCGGCAATGAAGTTGGCGTCGGAAACCCCAAAGCGAAGCTCGTCGGGCAAACCATATCCCAACCGCGCCGCCTGCCTCCGGGCCGCCGCGTAAAGGCGCTTGTTCGCCTCGGATTGGGGCATGGCCGGGCGGCCCGTGGTTTCAACATGCTCGCAGGACGTACCCGGAACGGTTTGTTCCGCGAAAAGAGCCGCCAACGACTCCCGGAGTCGGGATTGGCCATCAGGTGAGAGAAACCGGGCGTCCACCAGGGCTTGAGCCAACTCCGGGACGGTGTTCGGCCCGATACCGCCTTCCACGTGGCCCACGTTCAGGGTGATTTCCGCGTCTTTGTTAAGAGCTTCCAACGCCGTGATCTTATGAGCCAGTTCCAGGATCGCACTGGCTTTGGAGCCGCCCTTGGCCGCGTGTCCGGCCCTTCCGCGGACCGTCACCCGCAACCCTAATCTGCCCTTGCGGCCCGTGACCACCTCCCGGTTCAGCCCCCCGCCTTCAAACACCAAACAGGCCAGGCATTGCCCGGCTTGCTCCTCGATCCAGGGCCGGGAAGCCGGAGAGCCGATTTCCTCGTCGGAATTACACAAAAACGTCACAGGCATCGCATCCAAAGCTCCAAGGGCCTGGAGCGCCTTGAGCGCGTATACGCCCACCACCAGGCCGCCCTTCATGTCGTAAACCCCGGGCCCGCGACATATCTCACCGTCTTCCTGAAAAGCAGTGAACGAAGTGTTCGCGGGGAACACGGTATCCATGTGCCCCACCAAGGCGAACCCGGATTCGCCGGAAATCCACGGCATGGAAGAGGCCTGGACCATGTTTCCGTAGTCGGCAAAGGGCAGGATTCGGACGTCCGGCAAGACCTGTCCCAGAACCTCGCTCATGGATTCGGCCATAAGGTCCAGACCCGGCTTGTTCCGGCTGCCGCTCTGGATCTCCACCAAACGCCGCAGCAGTTCAACGGCTTCGGTTTCCCGGTCCGCCAGGTAGGCGATGATTTGATCGCGCATGGACGGACTATTCTTCCGTATCAGCTTGATATCTGGCGAACCCGAAATCCTGGCGAGCGTATTCCCGAGGGTCGGCGTCCGGGTACATGACCCGCTCCTCGCTCCAGGGCTTCTGCATCCGCAGATTTCCGTCCTTGCGCCCGAGAAGGTTGGTTTTGTGCAGGGGGATCTTGCCCCCGGCCGTGGCGATGTACCGGGGGATGGCATCGCCGGAGATGTTGCCGTACATGCTCTCGATAATCTCCTGGCCCTTGGCCACCGGAACGCGCAAATGAGTGAACTGCGGGTTGCGGTAGCTGCAATTAAACACATAGTAGGGGCGAACGTAGGCCTCCTGGATGGTTTCGCACAGCTTCCACATCTTGATCTTCGTGTCGTTGATGCCCTTGAGCAGGACGGCCTGGTTCATCACCGCCATGACCCGCCCGGAAATCGCCTTGAACGCGGCCTTGGACACCGGAGTGATCTCCTGGGCCGTGTTGATCTGGGTAACCACGCGCACCGGCTTGCGGTCGTTGCTGGCCTCAAGGATGTCCAGCAATTCCTCGTCCACCCGCTGCGGCGTTGTGACCGGAATCCTGGTCCCCAGGCGCTTCATCCGCACGTGCTCAATGGAGTCCAACTCGCCCAGGAGCCATTCCAGCATGGAGTTGGGCAGCACGAAAGCGTCCCCGCCGGTAACCAGGACGTCTCGGATTTCCGGATTGGCCCGGATGTAGTCCAGGGCCTCGCCGTAGGCCTCCTTGCTGTAGATCCGGTCCTTGGTGCCGATATGCGCAATGCGCAGACAGTGGGTGCAGTACATGGCGCACATATTGGTGGCCTTGATGGTCACCACTCGGGGATAGAACTGGTCGATCAGCCGGGCCGGTGAATGGTCCGCGGCCACCGGCGGGATCTCCACCCCGGCGTTGTCGACCATTTCCGCAGTGGGCACGGCTTGAAGCAGCACGGGGTCGTTGCTCCGGTCCGGCAGAATCAGGCTGGCATAGTACGGGGTCAGCCGCATCCGGTATGTTTGGGTGACCCTCCGGACCTCTTCCACGGCCTTGGCCGGCAGATCAATAACCGAGGCCAGCGCGTCCACGTCCTCCACGGCATGGCGCAACTGCCCGGAGTAGGAGTTCCAGTCCTCGTCGGTCATGCCCAGAACGCCCTTGATCCGTGCCTGGTTCTCCAGAATCCGCTCCCAGGCCTCGATGCCGCTGGGCGCCTCGTCTGGGTGACGCTCCAGGTAATCGGCGATCCGGGCCTTGGCCTCCCGGACAATAGGCTGAGCCTTACCCACCCGACCGCCCACGGTCACGCCGTGCTCATCCAGTTTGGCATGCTTGTCCGCCAAAGTGACAAGCTCATCCCGTGTCAGGCCGAGTTGCTCCGGTGTCGTGCCCTGCTCGCCATGAATCCGCGCCAAATTTGCGAACAGTTCGACAATGGGACCGGTGCGGTCCTGGGTCAGGGCCGCGTCCTTCAACTCGGCCACTGCGGCAAGCTGTTCCTCCGATGCGGAAGTTTCCTTTTCAGCCATGAACAAGTCTTCAAAAAAATTCTCGGTAAACGAATCCAAGACATACGGCGTCGTGCTGCTCATGATCAGTCATCCTTCGTTGTGGTTTGGGTCTGAAGCGTTTCGAAAATGGATTCCTTGAGCTGCTGGATGCCCAGACGGATATCCTCCTCCAACTGCGCCCGGCTGTGGCCGACGGCCACCACGCGGCCCAAGAACGTCCCGGGTTGCACGGCGAGCCTGCCGCCGACATGCTCCACCACGATCACGCCGTGGTCCTGTCTGCCGGCCTTGACCTCCCGGAACAGGGTTCGTTCATCCTCGTCCACGGGCACGATCTGGTTGGTTTCGGCCTCTTCGTCCAGCTTGTAGTTATAGGTTCGCCAACAAATATCGCCTAGGGCGTCGACGATTTCCATCTTGTTTTCCGGAAAACGGTTGTGCATCACGGCGTGGTACTCCAGTTCCAACAAGCCGGGCGTGTCCGCTGGCAACGCATTTTCCAAGGTACAGCACATTTCCATGGTGGTGCCCTGTTTCCGGGCATTGACTTCCACGAAAAAGATCCGGCCCTGGTCGTCGACAACGTAATCGCAGCCGAAAATCCCACGATACCCGCTGCGGCCCATAACCTGCCCCACCTTGCGGGTGATCTCCCGCAGTTCCTGCTGCAAGGCGGAAGACAGCGCCGACGGAAAGGTCGACCCGCGAAACTTGTTTCCGTCCTGGATTTCCTGGTCCGCGATGGCCGCGATGAAGACGTCCGCTGGGCCGGCCACGACGCCAAGCACGGTGGGGTCGTCGAGATGGGGAATATAACGGCTGATGAAGAACTTCCCCTTGAGGTGGGCGGCTTTGGTCCCGATCTCCTCCTGAGTAGTGGCCAGGAAGCTGTTCACTCCTGCCGCGGAATAGGGTTGGCTGACAAAGATTCCGTCGGGCCATTCCCCCCAGAGATCCCGTGCCGTTTCCAGCATGTGCTCCGCGTCCGCGCAAACCCGGTAGTCGATCAGCGGGGCCGTGCCCTTGAGCATCTGTAACTGGTAAAGCTTGTTGTTCCAGATATTGGCGATATGCCCGCTGGGGCCAAGGATGCGCACGTCGGGAATCAAAGCCAGGGTCAACTCCGGAACGGATTCAAAGACGTGGATGAACACCTGCCCTTGCTTGTCCAGGAGTTGTCGGACCAAGTCATTGACCGCGGCGGAAGCCGAGACCATGGAGGCGAAAGTCCTCGGAGCGATCCGGAAACTGACCTTGCGCCCTTTGGCCCGGTAAAGTTCACGGGCCATGGGGTTGATCACCAGGGTGTTCTTGTGCGGGTAGGATTCCAGCACGTCCGACAGGATGGAGATGAAATCAAAGGGCCGCCCATGGATCTTGGACAGGGTCTCCTTGACGAACTGGTTCAGGCAGTCCGTCTTGATTTCACCGATGTACAAAAAATATGAAACTTCAGGGTCCAGCTTGATGTCCGAAAAAAAGACATCGTCCTCCATGAGCATAATCTCGCCCTCCGCAGCATCCGGATAAAATGAGCTCTCGCTAGGCCCTTTCCATGGCGAGGTCAATGGCTTTAGGGGTCATCGTCCACCGGGCAACGCACAGCTCGTCGTGGACGATGGGTCCAGCGGTTGAGCCGGTCCCGCCGTCTGGCCGGTCTGACGGGCAATCTTTTCCAGCATGCCTTTGAAGATCAAAATATGGAACGGATAGGTAGCGTACCAGTAGGCCAAACCCCACAGACCTCTTGGTAAAAACCGGGAACGCTCAATGATTTCCGTATGCTCTCCTTCCGGACCGGCGGGACGCAGTTCGAAATCCAGCAGGGCTTCCCCTGGCGTCTTCATTTCCGCCAGCAGGCGCAACCGACGCCCGGGTTCCAGTTGGAGCACCCGCCAGAAGTCCAGGGCGTCGCCGACGCGGATTTCCGTTGGATGCCGGCGTCCGCGCCGCAGCCCAACTCCGCCGACCATCCGGTCCATAAACCCGCGCAGCCGCCAAAGCCAATCACCATAATACCAACCGGTCTCCCCTCCCAGGGCGGCCACCACGGGCCAAACCTCTTCCGGCTTCGCCTCGATCTTGATGTGGTAGGACAAGCCCAGGAGTGTGCCTCCGGCATAGGGGGCGTCCCCGCAATCCAGCCATTCCGGAGGCGGCTGAAACCCGGCGTCGCTCCAGCAGGTTTCCACGTCCAGTTGCTGGACCTTCTGGAGCGCTGTGACAATAGCTTCCCGACAGGTCAAAAGCCGCTGGGGGATGATTTCCCGAATCCGGTTTTCCGAGCAGACAACCCGGTTGCGCAACCCCACGACAAGAGGCTTGGCCAAAGCCGTAGGTATCGGGGTGACAAAATTGATCCAGAGCGATGAAAGGTGTGGAGTAAGCAGTGGCACCGGAATCAGGATTCTGCGTCGCAACCCGGCGATTTGGGCATAGAGTTGAAACATCTGTTCATAGGTGAACACGTCAGGACCGCCGATGTCGTATGTCTCACCAGAGGTTGCCGGTTGTTCCAGACAGCCTGCAAGGTACTCGATCACGTTGGATACGGCGATGGGCTGGCATTCTGTGCGCACCCAGCGCGGAGTGATCATCACCGGCAGACGCTCGGTCAGATAGCGCAGGATCTCAAAAGACGCACTGCCCGACCCGATGATCATGGCCGCCCGCAGGAAGGTCACGGGCACGCGCCCTTCCTGGAGCACCCTGGCCACTTCCAGCCGGGAGCGCAGATGCTTGCTCAGATGCGCGTCGCTCTCCTCCCCCAGGCCGCCCAGGTAGATGATCCGCGAAAGCCCCTGAGTCTCGGCGGCCCGGGCCATGTTCTCCGCGGCGACCCTGTCCGCCGAAGCGAAATCCTTGGCGCCCGGCGTCATGGAATGCACCAGGTAATACGCCGCGGAGCAGCCTTCCATGGCCCGCTCCAGGGAAGCCTGGTCCATAACGTCGCCCTGGGCCAACCGTATCAGCGGATGCCCGGCCCAGGGGCGGCATCCAAGCTTGCCCAGAGAACGGGCCATGGCCGTGACCGCGTGCCCCCGTTCCAGCAGCTTTTTGATCAGCCTCCCGCCGATGTACCCCGTGGCCCCGGTGACCAACACGCGTTGCTCAGCCATGAACATCTCCTTTTGCCCTGCACATGGTCATACCCCGGCTTGATTGCTTTCCCGGTGGTTGCTCGCTAGGTTGACTCCGGACCGTCCCATGCGGCCCAGTTTTTGATCCGCCTCTCAGACAGCCGCTTTCCAGGCTGCGCGGAGACCAACCTCTCATGCCCGACATCGCCTACCTGCACATCTTCCTTCGCGCATCCTGGATCATCCAGGGCGTGTATCTTCTGCTGGGAACAATGTCCGTGATCTGCTGGGGGTTGATCTTCGCCAAGCTGATCCAGTTTCGCAGCTTGTCCAAAACCGTGACCGAAGACACGGAGACATTGCGGGAGGCCAAGGAGCTTCAGGCCGCCTTTCTCAACCTCTCCCCGGGCTCCATCACCCAAAAGGTGGCCCAAGCCGGGCACGACGAATATTTGGAATTGCAGGGACTGGGACTGCCCCCGGGAGAACGCGCCCAGATCGTCCTGGAGAGCTTGCGGCACACGCTCCGGGATGAAGTCCGCCGGCAAGCCGGCACCGGCTTTCGCCCCCTGACCTTTCTGGGCGTCTGCGCCAACGCCGCGCCCCTGATGGGCCTGTTCGGCACGGTCTGGGGTATCTTCCATTCCTTTCAAGGCTTCAGCGAACTCAGCCGCGCCGCCAATTTGATGATCGTCGGCCAGGGGCTGGGCGAAGCCCTGGGGACCACTATTGTCGGTCTGCTGGTGGCCATCCCGGCGACCCTGTTCTACAACTACTTCCTCAGTCGCCTCGGCGAATTGGAACGCAACCTCGCCCACTTCGCCCAACTCTTCCTGAAGCTCGTCAAGCACGACCTGCACCGGCAACGGACTCCGGGCCCGGATCATTCGGGCTGAAAACGCGCCCTAATCACGTCCTCCACCTCTTTGGGAATCTCCGGCCTGCCTTGCTGGTTCAAGGCCGTGGCGGTGATCTTCGCCTTGAGCACGAGTTTTTGGTCCGGCAGGCGGTGGATGTCCTGGTAAAAGACCATCCGCAGCCGGGACTCCTTGATCAGGCTCAGGCCGACGGCGAAGGAATCCCCGCTGGTCAGGGCGCTCTTGTAGTCGATTTCCGCCCGGACCACGACGAAATAGACCCCCATCATGGTATATTGCTTAAAGTCAATGCCCACGGACTTCATACATTCATGGCGGGCATGCTCGAGGTAGTTCTGATATACGGCGTTGTTCACGATCCCCTGCATGTCGCATTCGTAGTCGCGAACGGCCATTTCCAGGGTAAAGTCATGTTTTCTCATAACTATTCCTTTCCAAGCAGGATGATTTTTCGGGGTCGACGTGAAATGGGACGGCTTGTTTTCTCATAACGAGATATCCGAGCGATTGCATTGGCGTCAAATGATTCGAGTCCAGCTTTTTCACGTCAGCCGCCGTTCCATCCACCCCACCACCATCGCCAGGGCAAGGTAGGTGAAAACCCAAAGCAAAAGGCCGGGGAAAACCCAGAGCGGATTCGCGAACTGAAGCAGGATCAAGCCGGATACCCCGGCGGCCAGCATCACGACGTACTCCGCCAGCACGGTTTTGCGGTGTCCCCATCCCAACTGGACCAGGCGTTGATAATAATGGCTCCGATGGGCCTGCCAGACCTTTTCTCCGGCCAGCAGACGCCGCAGCAAGGTCACGGTGGCGTCCACGATAAATGGGGAAAAGACCAGGACCCCGGCCCAAAACGGAAACATCCCCCGGCCGTCGGCCCAGAGAATCAGCGCTCCGGCCCAGAATCCCAGGGTGGAGGCCCCGGTGTCGCCCATGAAGATCCTGGCCGGCGGGAAATTGAAAACGAGGAATCCCAGGCAGGCCAGCGAGGTCATCCAGCAGATCAGGGCATACCCGGACTCGCCGGCCAGCCAGCCGAACAGTCCCAGAAAGCCGAACCCGATCAGCCCCATGCCTCCGGCAAAGCCGTCCATGCCGTCCATGAAGTTGTACAGGTTGGTCATCCAGACCACGAAAAGACCGGAAAAAAGAATTCCCAGGCTCACCGGCCAAGCCCAAACCCAAGTGCCCAGGTCCAGGGCTCGCGGCACCAAACCTCCAGCCAGAAGAACGAACGCGGCCGCGACGTGCACGGCAAACCGGGGAACCACTCCGACGCCTTTGCGGTCGTCGAGAAAGGAAACCATGGCCACCAGCAATGCCCCGCTCAACGACCAGAGCAGTTCGGGAAACGCTTCGCGGATCGGCACCTCCGTCTTCCACTCGCCGGATGCTCCAGGGGCAAGGACGCCTATCGCCAAGGCGACGACCATGCCCGCGGTCAGGCCGGCCAGGATGGCCAGCCCTCCGGTCCGCGGCACGGGAGTATGGTGGAGGGAACGCTCGTTGGGGTGGTCCAGAATCCGCAACCGGGCGCTGCCGGACGTCAGGTAGGCGGTCAACGCCGCGCTGGAAAAGAGCGCCGCGAGGAAGGGCACGAGGAAAGACAGACCGGGGCCAAAGGTCATTTCAGGGACATCTCTGAGTCATCTTTTACGGACAACGATGCGTCAAGCCGCCTTCGTGGCTATACCAACGGGCCATATCCAGCAGGCCGTCTTCCAGGCTTTTGGTCGGGCTCCAGCCCATTTCGTCACGGATTTTCCCAGCGTCCACCTCCAGGGAACCGGTCAGCCGCCGAAATTCGGACTGTCGCCCTGCGAACTTGGCCGCCACTTCCATCCAGGCCACGGGCACGGAGAACAGCTTGGCCTTGTGGTTCATGCCCTCGGCCAAAATCCGGACCAGATCACGAGACGAAATTGTTTCCGCGTCCGCCAGGAGATAGGTTCCGGTTGTCGAATGAGAGACGCACAAACTCAGCGCGGAGCAGAGATTCTCCAAACCGAGCATGCTCCGCTTGTTCCGGACCGCGCCCAGGGGCAAGGTCCGGCCCTGGCGGATGCCGTCCATCAGACGTAACAGATTGCCCTTGACCCCGGGACCATGCACCAGGGGCGGACGAAGAATCGTTACTTCCAGACCGGTGGCGGCGGATGCTTCGGCAAGAACCTGTTCGGCCTCCCATTTCGTGATCCCGTAAGGATCTTCGGGCCCGGGCGGATCATTCTCGGTAAAGGGGCGACCATGGGTCTGCTCCCCATTGACCTTGATCGAGCTAACGAAGACCACCCGCCCAACCCCGCTCTTCGCGGCCTGGCGAGCCAGATTCTCCGTGCCGTCCAGATTCACCACCCGGTAGGCGCTCAGAGCCTTGGCCTTGTCCTGAATCCTGTGCGCCCGCCCGGCCAGATGCACCACGACCTGGACCCCGTCCAAGGCCTCGGACCAGTCCGTTTCCCCGTCAATATCGCCAATCTCGACGACGTCCTCGTCGCTCACGCCTTCCGATCTCAAAGGCGAGGCGTCGTCCAAAACGCTTCGTGTGCGCACCGCGGCGCGGACCGCATGGCCCTGGTTTCGCAACGTGGAACACAGCTCCCGCCCCACGAAACCGTTCGCCCCGGTGACCAGTATCCGTTTTTCCGACATGATTGCTCCAATCCGTCAGGGGTACGCGCTTCGCGCGGAAATCGGCAGACAAAACACGAACCCTGAACCGGCATATCTTCATGAGTTCTCCAGGTCCGTGAACAGCCGAAAAGTATTACCCGTTCAAGCCGACTTTGCAAATCGTCTCCCCGAGCCTACGACAGCGGCACGGCGTTCGTGGACGGTCGAAAAATTGGGCGTCGGAGCGGTTAAACGAAAAAAGCCCGTCACGGCAATCCGCGACGGGCTTAGTTGGTAAAAATACGAAAAGAATGATCAGTCTTTCAACTTATTAACCGCCAGGGTCAGGCGGGACACCTTTCGGGCCGCGCAACCCCGGTGAATGACTTTTTTCCCGGCGGCCTTGTCCAAAACGGTAGTGGCCTGCGTCAATTGGGCCTGGGCTTGTTCCAAATCCTTTTGCTCCACAGCCTGACGGACCGCCTTCACGGCATTCTTGATCCGGGTCTTGGTCGCCTTATTGCGGGCCTGAGCCTTCAGGCTCTGTCGGTGCCGCTTGAGTGCTGATGCATGATTAGCCAATGTCTTTCCTCCTCAAAGAATAGAATCGATAAAAATGAATATAGGCGGCACGTTGTGCCTTTCGAATTGTCTCACTTCGCAAAAAAGAATTCCTACGCAAAAGAGCGCCGAGTTGTCAAGGAATTATCTTCACGAGTCAGCGATTTTTGTCACTAAACCTGCAAGGCCGGAAAATCGGCCAGCACTTCGAATCGATCCACGAGGGACTTGAGCAGGTTCAGACGATTAACCCGTAATTCTGTCTCCGGACACATGACCATGACATGGCCGAACAGGTCGTCAACATATGGTTTGATTTCCAGAAGCAAGGCCAACATGTCCGCGTACCGGTCCTGGGCCGCCATTTCCTCCCAGCGGGGGACGATGGCCCGCCAGGCTTCGGCCAGAGCCTTCTCCTGAGGCTCGACGAGCAAGGCCTCGTCGCAGACGCCGCTGAGACTTGAGCCGTCGACATTTTCCGCGGCTTGCTTACGGATGATGTTCGCGACCCGCTTGAAGGTCTGCACCGAGGCCGTAAACTCCGGCTCCTTGCTGAAGCTAAGCAACGCCTCGACCCTGGCCCGCAGGGCACAGACATACGCGAACCCGGCCCCAACCGCGGCGTCCACGATCCGGGTGGGATAGCCCTGACCCTGAAAATAAGCTTTTAGACGCTGGCCGAAAAAGTCCATCAGCTTGGCCCGGCTCTCCTCGGGGGCGACTTTCCAGGAAATCGGGCCATAGGCTCCCTGAGCGTCTTGAAGCAGCTTCTCCAGGTCCAGGCGCAGGGAGTGCTCCATAATGATCCGGCAGATCCCCAGAGCGGCCCGGCGCAGGGCGTAAGGGTCATTGGCCCCGGTGGGGGTCATGTCCAGGCCGAAGCATCCCGTCAGGGTATCGGCCTTGTCCGCCATGGCCAGCAATGCTCCCAGACGGGTGGTCGGGACCGGGCTGTCCGGGCCGGCGGGCAGATAGTGCTCGGCCAGGGCCAGGGCCACCTCCTCCGCCTCTCCCTGCCGACGGGCGTAGATTCCGCCCATGGCCCCTTGCAGTTCAGCGAACTCCTTGACCATCTCCGAGACCAAGTCCATTTTAGCCAAAAGTCCGGCCCTTGCGGCCTGAACCCGGCTTTCGGGCAGGAATCTCTCGGCCAGAACCCCTGTCAAACGTTCCAATCGTCGGCACTTGTCGCCCATGCTGCCCAATGGAGCTAAAAAGACGACGCTCTCCAGCATGTCCAGCCACGTCGTGGAGGAAGCCCGGCAATCGACCTGGAAAAAGAACCGGGCGTCTTCCAGTCGAGCCCGCAGCACCCGCTCCCAGCCCTTGCGCACCAGCTGCTCGTCCTTGGGCCGCAGGTTGATCACGGTCAGAAAGTTCGGCAGAAGGCTGCCGGATTCGTCCTCCACGCCGAAACTCTTCTGGTGCTGCTCCATGCTGGTCAGCAACACCTCGCGGGGCAGTTCCAGGAAAGAAGGATCGTACTCGGCCAACACGGCTACCGGGTGCTCGACAAGCTGGGTCACTTCGTCCAACAATCGATCCTTCCAGACGATCCGCGCCTTGCGCCCGGCGGCCAGTTCGTCGCCCTGCGCAATGACGGTCTTGCGTCGAACATCGCTCTCCAGAACGACTTTTCCCTGATCCGCCAGGATCGAGAAAAACTCCCCGGCCTCCCGGACGTTCCAGGGGCCGCGCCCCATGACCCGATGCCCGTACGTCATGCGGTCCGCGACGACCCCGGCGAATCGAACATCCACCACGTCCCCCCCGAGCAGGCAGAGAATCCAGCGCAGCGGGCGGCCGAACGCCGTATCCCCGTCGGCCCAGCGCATTTTTTTGGGAAAGCTCAGGCCGGCGATGATTTCGGCCAACAGCCCAGGCAGGATGTCCGTGCTTCGACCGCCGCCCACCTGCTTGCGCACCGCGGCATAGGCCCCCTTGGGGGTGTCGTGGGCGAACAGTTGAGAGGGCTCCACCCCGTGTCCCGAAGCAAATCCCAAGGCCGGCTTCAAAGGCTGGCCGTCCGAACCAAAAGCGGCCTTCCAGGGCGGACCGATGAATAATTCTTCTACCTCCTGCTGGTGCTGGTCCATACTCGGGCAAAACACGATCAACCGCCTGGGCGTCGAAGCGGTCCGCACCGGGGCGGCCTGAATCCGGGCCGTTTCAAGGGCCTGAGTCAGATCCGTGGCCAATTGGCGTTCCAGAGGAGCAAGAAAGCCGGCCGGCATTTCCTCGGTCCCCAATTCCAGAATAAACGGTGCGCCGGTCATGAGGCACCTCCCGAAGCATCGGGCTGGGCCTCTGGACGCGAACCAGACAGGCCTGTAGGCGCGAGCATGGGCAGGCCCAGTTCTTCGCGCTGGGTCGCATACAGCCTGGCCACCCGGGAGGCCAGCTTGCGCACTCGGGCGATATACCCGGTCCGTTCGGTGATGGAGATGGCGCCGCGGGCGTCCAGCAGATTGAAGGTATGCGAACACTTCAGGCAGTAATCATAGGCCGGCCAGGGCAGCCCGGCTTCGCCCAAACGGGTGCTTTCCGCCTCGTACATCTCAAAAAGCCGGGCCAGCATGTCCGCGTCCGCGGCCTCGAAATTGTACCGGGAGTGCTCCACCTCGCCTTGATGATGCACCTGGCCGTAGGTCACGGTCTGGTTCCATTGCAGGTCGTAGACTGACTCCTTTTCCTGGAGATACATGGCCAAGCGCTCCAGGCCGTAGGTGATTTCCACGCTGACCGGCTTCAGATCGATGCCCCCGACCTGCTGGAAATAGGTGAACTGGGTCACCTCCATGCCGTTGAGCCAGACTTCCCAGCCCAGGCCCCAGGCTCCCAACGTAGGGGATTCCCAGTCGTCCTCCACAAACCGGATATCATGCTCTTCGACCCGGATGCCCAAGCCGGCCAAGCTTTCCAGGTACATTTCCTGAATGCGGTTGGGGGACGGCTTCATGATTACCTGAAACTGGTAATAGTGCTGCAAACGGTTCGGGTTCTCGCCATACCGGCCGTCCGTTGGCCTGCGGGAGGGCTCCACGTAGGCCACGTTCCAGGGTTCCGGTCCGATGACCCGCAAGAAGGTGGCCGGATTGAATGTCCCCGCACCCACTTCAATGTCGTAGGGCTGCTGCACCACGCATCCCCGTTGCCCCCAATAGGTTTGCAAGGCGAAAATGATGTCTTGAAAATACATTGCGGTTCCTGATTGAAAAAAGTTATTGGAAGTCGAAGTACTTGCCCTTCCATCTCTTGCCTCAGCCTTCACTCCGAGACGAACCGACCGTTGCGCCAGCGCAGCCCGAGATGACGTCGCACGTACCCGTCCACCATCTGGAACAACTCCCCTCGCGTGGCCGGAGACATGGACAAGGCCGCCCACTGTCGGGGGCCGTTGGAAGACAGGTTGTTCAGGATGGAACGGGTCTCCGGCCCGATCCGCAGTTGATGCCCACCAGTTGGAAAACAGTGGGCGCAATATATACCTCCGGTCTCCATTGCCAAGGTCATTCCAGGGTGATCAGCCATCCTTACGGCTTGTGGCTCGACCCGTTCCCCGCATTGCGCCTCGGCCATTGTCCGCCCGCAAACCGCACACGTGTTCAACTCTGGAGCGTAGCCCTGAGTGAAGCATATTTTGGCCCGAAAAAGCTGGGCGAATACTGGAGGAACGTCTTCGGCCTGATTCAGAACGTCCAAGGTTTCCAACAGCAGTCCATGTATCGCCGGGGCCTCATCGGAGCTGATCCGCAAAGCCTGGACGAATTGCAGGCAATTCGCCGCGAGCCCGGCCCGGCTCGCATCGTGACGCAACCGAGAAAAACCGCGCAACAGGGTCGCTTCCTCCAGCACATGGCGCCCCTTGGCCGGAAAAAAGCGCACCTTGAACAGCACGCTGTTCAAGGTGTCCAAACAGCCGCAAAAACGGCGTCGACTCTTGGCTCCACCAAAGGCCATGGCCGTTACCATGCCCTGACTCGGAGAAAAAAAACGCACCCAGCAATCAATCTCGCGAAACCTGCCAACCTTCAAAATCAGGCCTTCGCCGGTCCACTCCCGGTACACGATGCGTCTCTACGACGAAGCCACGTGGAACGCTCGTCAGGGAAAACGCAAGGACATGACTTCACCGGAGCGAGCCGAGAAGGGCCAAGGGTTCCCGTCCATGTACAGAACCACGCCACCGGCATTGCCCAAGCGGACTTCCAGGGTGTTTTCAAACGTAATCACGAATCGTTCCCCGGGCCGTAAAAATGCTTCCCGAGGGCGTGCGCCATCGGCTTGGGCGGAGAGCCAACAATTTTCCGTGGCCCGAATTTCCAGTGTTTTCTCGACTCCCGCCGGCGCAAGCGCAGGTTCTTGAGCAACACCGGCCTGCTCGGGACGTCGCTCTTGGGGCGAGGCCTCGGTTTGAGCCGTTTCAACAGTAGGTTCAGGTGCGGTTGCCGGAGCCGGAACAGGCGTTGATGGGGATTCCAGGGTTGTTGCCGGGAGAGTTGCCGAGGAAGATTCTTGGGGAGGTTCCGCGACGGACGGAGTTCGAGGGCCGGTTTCCCGGACGGGACGATCTGGAACAACGTCTTCTATTGCCTGGGATTCCAACTCCGGCAACCCCGCGTCCTCCGGGGTCTCGCTGACCGGTTCCTCGGCCAAGGAAGGAAACGCCAGGGACCCGGGCTCGCCTCCAATCCCGAGATCACCGTCCCTGACAAAAGGCTCTCCGTGAGACGCGGGGGCCAGAAACGGCTCCGATCCGGAACGCCCGTTGGTCATGGATGAAATGTCTTCCGGGGCGTCACTGGGAAACAATTTGCGAATATCATCCTTAAAAAACCAGAATCCGGCCCCGATGAGCGCCAGAAGCAGCAGTACTCCGGCGAAAATACCGACAAACCGCGGCCAGCCCTCCCGCACGGATGGCAGTTTCTCGGCATCGGCCAAAACCAGATCATCATAATCCGACTCGTCTTTGGAAACATATATCTGGGCCAAAGTATTGCCCATCTTGTCCGCGTCCATCCCCAAAAACCGAGCGTAATTCTTGACGAATCCCTTGGCATAGACCGGATGCGGCAGGGCCTGTTCGTTTCCCTCTTCAATGGCCGTCAAGTTCATCCGACTGATCTTGGTCTTGTCCATCACGTCCGCGATTTCCAAGCCCTGACGGAGACGCTCTTCTTTCAGCAGTTGCCCGAATTCCTTCAGATCCATAGTGTGCTCCCAAACAGCGTATCCGCTTTCAATGCCTGGCCTTCACCGTGCCCCACCGAGGCATGAACGCGGCCGCGTCGGAAATAACCGCATTATTATGATTAACTAGAGCCGAACATCGATCAAGGCCCTGTTCCGCAAATTCTCCATATAAATATCATATCGCTCATCCAGGAGCGGCTCCATCAACGTCTCGCGGATTTGCTCCTCCACGTCGGCCAGGGTCTTCAGTTCACCAGCTTCCTCTTCCAACAGCTTGATTACGGCCGGACGATCCTGGATCAAAACAACCGCGGAGATGTCTCCAACGCGCAATGGTTCCACGGCCCCACGCCAGTTCGGCGACAAATCTCCCCAGGCGAACATGCCCATGTCTCCGCCTTGTTCCGCTCCTGGACCTCTGGAGTATCGCCCGGCGGCCTCGCCAAAAGACAGCTCTCCAGCCTGAATCCCGGCCAGAACCTCCTCAGCCAAAGCTTGAGAGTCGAACAAAATCAGGCCGAGACGAACCCGACGCTGCTGGGCGAATTCTTCCTTATTGGCCTCGAAAAAGGCCCGCACCTCATCCGAAGTGACCACAACCTTGCGACGGACCATGAAGCCCAGCAGACGATGTTGAAGCATTTCGTCGCGCAACCGGCGCTCGTACTGCTCCCGGGTCAAGCCTTGAAGCGTCAACTGCTCCTGAAACTGACGCTCGCTCAACCCCGCCCGCTCACGTAATTGCCGAGCCTGGGTCTGGACCTCCAGGTCCGTCACGGCGATCTCCAGGCGTTTAGCCTCCTGGCGCAAGAGAACCTCGTCGACCATTCGATCCAAGAGTTGGCGCTTCGCGTCCAGAAGCATGCGCTTCTCCGCCTCGCCCAGGTCCTGACCCTGGAACTGCTCCACAAAAGGTCGGAAACGTTGATTCAGTTCAAACAAGGTTATCACGTCGCCGTTGACCACGGCGACGATCCGATCCACCACGTCTCGGGCCGAAGCAGGCCCGGCGGTTGCCGACAAGATGAGAACGGCGCCCAGCATCACGAGCCGCCAAAAATACCGCATTCCGTTTCTCCACGCAAAAACTTCAGTTTAAAAAAGGGTCATTCCCGTGCCAGTAGTTGATGGTTGACCTGAATACTGGCGGATCGCAACGCTTCCGCGAGCCATGCGTCAAAGGCCTCCCGAAGCTTGCCCTCAAGCAGGACCCGCTCCACAAGCGGATAGGCCTGGGCCGGATCGACGATTCTACCCTCGGTTCGCTCCTGCAAGACCAGAACCTGATATCCTTCCGGGTTGCGCGACATAACATTCGTCGCCTCCCTGGGCTCCAAACCGGACAACAACGCCTGCCAATCTCCGGGGATGTTGTCCTCCCGCAAGGCATAGGCATGCACGTCCACCCTGTCGAAGCGCTTCCCCAGTACGTCGGGATCAGGCTCAGTGGCGGAGAGTTCCAGCACCTTCTCCACCAAGTCCCGTTCCTGACCTTGGATCAGCAGAAATCGCACACGAGGTTGGAGATAAAAGTCGGCGATATGTTCCCGATAATAGGCGTCCACTTCCAGATAATCAATGGATATGGAGGGTCGCAGCACCTTCTGGATCAGTTTTTCCTGATTCAACCCGGCCCGAAGCTGCTCCCGCCATCGATCCAGATGTATATACTCCTCGATCAGCATCTGCTCGAAAGCCCCTTCCGGATAATCGGCCCGGACCACCATCTCCGCCGCCTCCAATTCCTCGTCGGTCACGGCCAGACCCTGATCGGCCAGATATCCAGCCACCAATCGCTGCACCAGGATTTCGGTCAGCACCATTCCGTACTCTTCTTGCAGACGTTGCAAGGAGTCCACCTGGTGCGTCATGCCCGCCAGGTACTTCAGATCATGCACGGCCTCGACTTCGGAAAGCAGCACGGGCTCTCCGTTGATCCGAGCCACGACGCCCTGTTCATCGAATGGAGCGGAGCATCCCGTCACCAAGGTGAGCAGCAAGATCAGGCCCAAACAAACAGGCGAGGCGGCAGCCGGTCTTGTGGTCTGAAAAGCGCTGAGGCACAAAGAGTATTGAAGCATGGAGATCATGAGGAAGCGGGACGCGAGGGCGTCAGCTCGGAAAGCAAGATCGTGGCTTGTTCCAAATGTCTATAGTTAGCCGCCTTGTCCGCAAAGCGCAACTCCACCCGGTTGGGCGGGAGCAATCGTGCCTGGTCCTGGTGTTGAAGGACCCAGGGGACTATGGCGTCCAGCACGGCGAGGTCCGCCTCCCCTGAATCGCCGCCCCCATCCTTTCTCCCGTTGGTCCCGTCCGGCCAAGCCACGACCACTTTGCCCGGCAGCAGGTCGGCCTTGACCGCTTTCAGGGACGACAGCAGCCGCTTCAACCGGACGACCTCCCCAAAAGTCCGCAGTTCCTCGGGAAAATTTCCAAACCGATCCTTGATTTCCCCTTCGATCTCCAAAGCCGCCTCATCCGTGGCCGCGGAGGACAAGGCCTTGTAAAAATGCAGGCGGTCCCGGGCCTCGGGGATGTAATCCTCCGGAATATGCGCCGGATAAAGGACGTTCATTTCGGTCTGGACATCCTCTCGGGGGGCTTCGCCCTTGAGCCGCCGGACTTCGTTCTCCAGCATCTCCAGAAACAACTCCAGCCCGACCTTGGAAATGGTCCCGGATTGGGTCTCGCCCAGGATGTTTCCGGCTCCGCGCAGCCGCAGGTCCTCCATGGCCACGAAAAACCCCGCTCCCAGGTAATCCATGTCCAGGATGACCTGCAACCGCTTGCGGGTGGATTCCGGCAAGCCGTCGAGGTTGTTGACCACGAAATAGGCGAAGGCCTGCCGCTCGCTGCGGCCCACCCGCCCCCGCAACTGATAGAGCTGTCCCAGTCCGAACATCTGGGCCTGGTCCACGATCAGGGTGTTGGCCCGGGGAAAATCCAAGCCGGATTCAATGATCGCGGTGCAGACCAGGATGTCCAACTCGCCATGCCAGAATTCGTGCATGGCCTCTTCCAGCATGGTCGCGCTCATCTGGCCGTGGGCCATGCCGATCCGGGCCTCCGGGGCCAGGGAGCGCACGTACTCAACCACCTGCTCCAGCCCCTGAACTCGGTTATGTACCCAGAACACCTGGCCGCCGCGTTCCAACTCCCGGGCCAAGGCCTGGCGGAGCATCCCGGAGTCGCGTTCCAGAAGAAAGGTTTGCACCGGCTTGCGGTCCACGGGCGGGGTCTCGATCACGCTCAGGGAGCGAATTCCGGAAAGCGAAAGCTGGAGGGTTCGGGGGATGGGCGTGGCCGTGAGGGTCAGCACGTCCACGTTCTTGCGCAATTTCTTGAGTTTTTCCTTGTGCTTGACCCCGAAACGCTGCTCCTCGTCCAGGACCAGCAGGCCCAGGTTGGGCAGGTGCACGTCGTCGGAGATCAGCCGGTGGGTGCCGATGAGAATGTCCACCCGCCCCCGGGACGCGGCCTCAAGGATCTGCTTCTGGCGGACCCTGGGCACGAACCGGCTGAGCATGGCCACCTGGACCGGGAAGTGTTCCATGCGCATCCGAAAATTCTGGTAGTGCTGCTCGGCCAGGACCGTGGTCGGGCAAAGCAGGGCCACCTGCTTGCCGTCCATCACCGCCCGGAAGGCCGAACGCATGGCCACCTCGGTCTTGCCGAAGCCCACGTCCCCGCAGACTAGACGATCCATGGGCTGGGGCAGATCCATGTCCGCCAGCACGTCGTCGATGGCCCGGGACTGGTCCGGAGTCTCCTCGTACCCGAAGGAGGCCTCGAAGTCCCGATACATCTCGTTCATCGGGCTGTAGGCGTAGCCCTTGGCGATTCGGCGATAGGCATAAATTTCCACCAAGTCCTGGGCGATCTTTTCAATGGCCTTGCGCGCCCGTTCCTTGGTCTTGGTCCACTGTCCCCCGCCCAGCCTGTCCAAGCCCGGGGACGCGCCCTCGGGCCCCTTGTAACGCTGAACCAGGTTCAGGCGATCCACCGGCAGATACAGTTTGTCCTCTCCGGCGTACTCAATCAGCAGATAATCGTTGGCCGCGTCACCGATCCGCACCCGGTGCAGCCCGTCGAAGCGGCCCAGGCCGTAATCCCGGTGCACCAGCAGATCCCCGGCGGACAGTTCGTCGAAGGAGTCCAGTCCGGCAAAGCCTTTTTTGTGGGCTTGGCGGGCCGGACCTTTTTTCTCGTCGGGCTGGAGCACGTCCTCAGCCAAAAGCAGCAGACCATTCCATTCCAGGTCCAGCCCCTTGCGCAGAGAGGAGCGCACCAGGGCCACCCCCTGGCCTTGGGGATCAAACGACTCCCCGAAGGAGATGCCCTCCTCGGCCAAGCGCTTGCCAAACCGGTCTCGGGAATGATCCGAATGAAAAGAGATCAGCACCTGAGGCCGCTCATCTTGCCACGTGCGCAAGGCCTGCATCAGCGTGCTCCAGGGACGTTGTCGGGCTTCGGGGCGCCAGAATAGGTCCTGAAAGGAGCCGAATGCCTTTTCCGACAGGTCGACGCCTTGGCGATCCACGCCGATGAGCAGGTCCTCGAAAACCATCTGTCGCCGGTTGTGCCACGCCAGCCTGGCCGAGGACGCGGGCTGGATCACGCTGGACCGCAGCCAGCGGACCTCGGCCTCGCAGTCGTTCTCCCGTGCGGTCTCCTCAAGAAACGCCTGCCAGGCCCACTCGCCCTCTTCCAGTCGCGGTCGCAGCTGGGACGACCCGGAAAGCAAAAACGTGGTGTTTTCGGGTATCCATTGGTTCAAGGTCGAGAACCGTTCGTAGTACACTCCGGGGGCTATCCGTCCGTCCCCACGCTCCAAAGCCCGCAGCAAGGCCCCGTGGCCACGGTCCGAGACCTCGCCGGTGGCGTCGAAGCGCTGCCAGCAGGCCTGGGCCCGGGATAAGGAGTCCGGGCTCAGCAGGGCCGGAGCCACCGGCAGGATGATCGCGTCCGGGACGTCCGCCATGGAGCGCTGACGCAAGGGTTCAAACAGGCGCATGCTCTCCAGGTGCTCACCGAAAAACTCCATCCGCAACGGAATCTCAAAGCCCGGCGGGAACACGTCCAGGATATCGCCGCGCCGGGCCGTCTCGCCAACGGCGCCAACCATGGACGACCGGCGGTAGCCCCAGGAAATCAGCTGCTCCAGAATCAGGTCCGGGGATATTTCCTCGCCCACGCTCAGATGCAGAAACGCATTCTCCACTTCCTCACGGGGCGGCCACTTGGGCAAAAAATTCTCCACGCTCAGAACCAGGCCAAAGGGCCGAACCGCGCCGTGCAGCGCAAAAAGGGTCAACCACCGCTTGCTCCAGGCGCCGAAGTCCGCGTGCAACGGGTCCTCGGGCGGATAAGCAGGCAGGGAGAACCAGCGCCGTTTCCAGAACAGGTCATGATCGTCCCGGGAAAACAGCCGGACAAGGGCTTCCATTTCCGGAACCTGCTTGGCTTCCGGGACCACAAACACCACGTTTTGCCCTTTGGCCAGCAAGGCCTCGGCCAGATAGGCCTGGGTCGCCGGACCGCTTTTATGCACGTACAGCGCGTCCTTGCGCCCGTGTAGGAACTCCTGAACGTCCTTGGTCAAATACACGAACCGTCACCTCTATTGTTCATCGTCGAACGCACTTTCTTTCCAAAACATTGCCCATCATTTCTGGAGAAATCTCTTCTTGGCGGGCATCCACTTTGCACATTTTGTGTCTGCTCTTACTCCGGCAATGGCATTACTCTGTGCTGAACAGTTACCTTGGCGGCCTTCGTGCCCTGAGCGAAGCGGGCGGTTGGCAAAAAATCCCGGTTGCAAAAATCTCCCAGTTCATTACAACTGCGCCCTGTCGCGATTCGGGAGCGTCGCCGCGCACCCGGTAAAACCCCATCGGAGGTCATCCAGCAGCATGGCTTATTACCACGAACACTCCGCCGTATCGGTCTCCCTGGACGAACACGTCAAGATGCTCGGCGATGAGGATCTTATGGATTTTTGGGAAGAGAGCCAATTTATGGAAGGTTTTTTTCACGAGCACGACATCTACCCGGAATTGCCGGCGGAGAATTACGAACGGCTCATTTTGCAGGAACTGCAATTGCGTTTTTGCCAGCGAGGACAACCCTTCGCCACCCAACCACAAATCGAAACGCCCTGCCCCTTCTGAACCCCGCCTTAATTCCCCACTCCGGGTTTGCCTTGCCCGGCATACGCATCCTATAAAACGGCCGGCAACATAGGGGCACNNGTGCCCCTATGTTGCCGGCCGGGCCCCCCGCGCAAAATACTACGACGCGGGCTTTCCCCCGAGATGCCCTCGGCCGATGCAGACGTAGTCCAGGTCGAAGCGCTTCAGAAATTCCGGATCATACAAATTGCGGCCGTCGAAAATGATCGGCTCGGACAGGGCCTTGCGGATGCGCTGAAAATCCGGATTGCGGAACTGATTCCATTCCGTGGCCACGACCAGCACGTCCGCGCCCTCCAGCACCTCGTACTGTTGATCATGAATGGACACCAGCGAGTTGTCCGCCAAGGCCTCTCGGGCCTTTTCGCCCGCCGCCGGGTCAAAGGCCCGGACCCGCATCCCGGCCGAGGTCAATTCCGCGATCAGTTCCAGGGCCGGGGCCTCCCGGATGTCGTCCGTGTTCGGCTTGAAGGCCACGCCCCACAGGGCCAGTGTCTTGTCCCGCACCCCGCCCTTCGGGGCGAAGAAAGCGGAAATCTTGTCCACCAAGATCCGCTTCTGGCGCATGTTCAAGCCGTCCACGGCCTTAAGCACTCCGGGTTCGTAGCCGCTGCTCACGGAAGTGTCGATCAGGGCCCGGACGTCCTTGGGAAAGCAGGACCCGCCATATCCCAGGCCGGGGTAGATGAAATGCCGGCCGATGCGCGAATCCGAACCGATGCCCATGCGCACGTCGTTGACGTCCGCGCCGACCCGTTCGCAGATATTGGCGATTTCGTTGATGAACGAAATCTTGGTGGCCAGCATGCAGTTGGCGGCGTACTTGGTCATCTCCGAACTGCGCACGCCCATGATGATCAGCTTTTCCCGGCTGCGGGCGAACGGCGCGTAGAGGGCCTTGAGCAATTCGGCCACCCGGACGTTGTCCGTGCCCACCACCACCCGGTCCGGTTTCATGAAATCGTTGACCGCGTCGCCTTCCTTGAGGAATTCCGGATTGGAGACCACGTCGAACTCGATGCTTACCCCGCAGGCCTGCTGTTCTTCCAGGATCAGCGCCCGCACCTGATCGGCCGTGCCCACCGGGACCGTGGATTTGTTCACCACGACCTTGTACTCCTTCATGAGCTTGCCCACGTCACGGGCCACCTGATGGACGAAACGCAGGTCGCAACTGCCATCGGGCCGGGAAGGCGTCCCCACGCAGATCATCACGAACAAGGCCGAATCCAGACCATCGGTCAGTTCGGTGGTGAAGCGCAACCGGCCCTGCTCCGTGTTCCGCTGCACGATCTCTTCCAATCCCGGCTCAAAGATATGGATTTTGCCCTGAGTCAGATTTTTGACGATCTCCGGGTTCACGTCCACGCAAACCACGTTGTTGCCCATTTCCGCGAAACAAGCCGCGGTCACCAACCCCACGTATCCCGTACCGACAATACATAAATTCATGACGAATGGATCTCCTTCACAAAAGTGTTGTTCCTTGCATCCATGGCAATCACGCCAAACGCGACGCTTTCTTACCGCCCCCGCATACCGGGCACAACCCCCACGAATCGAGGTCGTTCGGGCTTGAGTTCAAACCAGTAAAAATTTTCCTGACAATTTAAGAGCTTGATCGTATTACCCCGCCGCCCAATCCACCGACGCTTGATATTCACCATTCATCGATGGTAGCCCAATTGCTAGAACGACGAGCAACAACAGAGCTTTGAACTTCGAATACGCCTGAACTGAGTGTTGAAAAAGTCCTTATCCACCAGTCCGTTCAAAAACCCCAAGTGCAAGGAGCAAAAAAGTTCAAGGTCAAAGCGTATTTATTCATACGTGAGAGTTTGAACTTTTTGCAGCGACGCAGCAATTGGGAGTTTTTCAACGAACTGTGAAGCCCTTTTCTGGAGATCGCCCATGAACATCGTCGTGCTGGACGGCAAAACCATCAATCCCGGCGACAATCCCTGGACGCACCTGGAGGCCTTGGGTTCGTTGACGGTCCATGACCGTACCGCCGCAAAGGACATCCTCCCCCGTGCACTGTCCGCGGACATCCTCCTGACCAACAAGACCCCGCTGCGGGCGGCCACCCTGGCCAAGCTGGACGAGCTGCGGTTTATCGCCGTGATGGCCACGGGCTACGACGTGGTGGACCTGGACGCAGCGTCGGCGCGCGGCGTTCCCGTCTCCAACGTGCCCAGCTACGCAGCCAAATCCGTGGCCCAGTTCGTCCTGGCCCTGATCCTGGAGCACTGCCACCGGGTGGCCCTGCACGACCAGGAAGTCAGGGCCGGGGAGTGGGCCAAGGCCAAGGACTTCTGCTTCTGGAAAACCCCGCAGATCGAACTCTCCGGCCTGAAAATGGGCATCATCGGCTTTGGCCGCACCGGCCGCCTGGTGGCCGAACTGGCCCACGCCCTGGGCATGGAGATTCTGGTCCATACCCCCCGGATCAGGGAAACCCCGTCCTACAAGCCCTTTGCCTGGAAGCCCCTGGAAGACGTGTTCGCGGAAGCGGACGTGATCAGCCTGCACTGTCCCTTGAAACCGGACAACGCCGGCTTCGTCAACAAAACCTTGCTGGCCCGGATGAAAAAGACCGCATTTTTCATCAACACTGCTCGGGGAGCCCTGGTCAATGAGGTGGATCTTGCTGCCGCCCTGAACGCCGACGCACTGGCCGGGGCCGCGGTGGACGTGGTCTCCGAGGAGCCCATCCGCCCGGACAACCCGCTACTCTGCGCCAAAAACTGCCTCATCACCCCGCACATGGCCTGGGCCAGCCTGAGTTCCCGCAAACGCCTCCTGGAAGCCACTGTGGAAAACATCAAGGCTTTTCTGTCCGGTCGGCCCACCAACGTGGTCAACCAGCCCGTTTCATCGGAGTAAAGCCCCTGCCCAGCCATTGCTTGACGCTATAACAATCTCAACAAGGAGCCTCTCTCATGTCCGAACCCATTCGCGTCTACGCCCTGAGTACCTGCATCCACTGCAAACGCGCCAAGGAGTTCCTGGACCAATGCGGCGTGGAATATACCCCGGTCCATCTGGATTGGATGACCGGCCAAGAACGCACCGACGCTTTGACGGAAATGAAACAGCACAACCCGGCCCAGAGTTTCCCGACCATCCTCATCGGCAACACGGTCATCGTCGGCTTCAAGAAGGAAGAAATCGAAAAAGCCCTGGGCAGGGAGCCCTCCGCGTCATGACCCCCGAGCAGCTCTGCGAAACCCTGCGCAAGATCCAGGAGCCCAAAGGATATTTTTTCAACAAGGACAAGGAAATGGTCTTGGAGCTGATGGCCTCTCTCCTGGCCAACAAGGAGCGCCACGGCTACATGGTCTGCCCCTGCCGCCTGGCTTCCGGAGACCGGGACCAGGACAAAGACATCATCTGCCCCTGCGTCTATCGGGAACCGGACGTCAAAGAGTACGGCAGTTGCTACTGCGGCCTCTACGTCTCCCAGGACTGGAACGAAGAAAGGATTCCACACGAATACGTGCCGGAACGACGCGCTCCGGCTTGATGATCACTTGACCGATAACCTCCCGGAATGTCCGTACGCACCCTTGCCCAAGAACTCTACGCCCTGGAGCGGAAGGTGGAACGTCTGCGCCATGAACTGGAGCAGGCCCCACCTCCCCGCAAGGAAGAGATCGACCCGGGACTGCTCCGAACCATCGCGGAGCGTGATCGTTTGCGGACGGTGCTTCGGGCCAAGAAGGCGCGAACGTGAGGAGGTCATGAACCGAACATTCCCGCATCTCCCATCTTCGCGGCTTCGCGACTTCGCGTGAACCAAGAATCATCCTTGGCGACCATGCTCTTCTCCATCATCATTCCCAGCCGCGGCACTCGCCCCAAGGCCCTGGCCCTGGCCATCGGGAGCGTCCTGGCGGCCTTGAGCCACGTGGCGGGCAAACTTGAACCGGAGAAAGTGGAGATTCTGGTGGGCTTTGATGGTATTCGCGGAGATAGGGTCGTCACGGCGGAAAATGTTCACTACTTTGACCTGCCCCGAGACCAGAACTGGGGCAACGGGATTCGCAACATCCTGCTCCGTCGGGCCAAAGGTGAACGGCTTGTTTTCCTTGACGACGACAATGCCTTGATGCCTGGCGCCTTCGCCGCCTACCTCCGGCATATGGACGCGGACATGCTCATCGCCCGGATCGACGCCGGCAAAGCCTTCACCAGCCCGTTTCTGCCCGTGGACAAACCTGGCAAATCCCTGGTCCGCCAAGGCAATATCGACCCACTTTGCCTCTGTCTCACACGGGACTTGGTGGTCGTCCGCGGCCAGGGCTGGCAATCTCACGGTAAATACGAATCCGACTACCTGAATATTCTGCGTTACTGGCGACGAGCCAAATCCATACAGCATTCGGAGGATATCGTTGGCATCTATGATGCAGGAGCCGGGCTGGACCCGGAAGGCGTCAACCAGCGCCAACACGATTTGCTCGTCCATAAAAGGAAATCAGAGGCTGGCTGGTGATTCCCATGCTTTCTCATCCTCTCTAACGCTTCGGCGGCCCCACCCCCTCCATGACCAACAACGTCAGGCACCCCCCCTCACCCACCCTGCTCTGGTACGGAGCATCATTTTTCTCCAAAGCCCTTTCCGACCTCGGCTGGAACACAACGATCAAGCGCCGGTACCAGCCCGCCGCCGTCACTTGGCGCGAACTGTTCGCGGACCTGCCGACCCCTCCAGACGTCCTGGTCGTTGCCGACTACAGCGGCCCCCCGCCCCTGCTCGACCCGCACACCTGCCCCAGCCTGACCGTTTTCTATAGCGTGGACTCGCACATCCATTCCTGGCACCCATTGTACGCCCAGGCCTTTGATCTTTGCCTGGTCAGCCTGCGCGACCATCTGCCCCGCTTCTCCGGTTCATATCTCGATTCCGGCCGCGTGCTCTGGAGTCCGCCGTTTGTCCAAGACACTCTCCACCCCGCGCCCAAAGAACAAATCTGGGACGCCTTGTTCGTGGGCAAGGTCGACGCCGACTTGACGCCCAGACGCCACAGCGCCCTGCAAGCCCTCAAGCAGGAACTTCCAAACCTGGAAGTCCACCGGGGCAGCTTCCCCGAACTGTTCCCCCAGGCCAAAGTGGTCCTCAACTTCTGCGACCTGGACGACCTCAATTTCCGCGTGTTTGAGGCTCTGGCCTGCGGCACGGCCCTGCTTACCCCGCGCATCGGCCACGGCCAGGACGATCTGTTTCATCACGGCGAGAACCTCTGGCTCTACGACCAGTCCGCCGACGGCGGCGACGTCACGGACCTGCTCCACCAGCTTCGCCGCCTCCTGGCCGACGACGCGCTGCGCACCCGCCTGGCCCGCAAAGGCCAGGCCACGGTCTACGCCGACCACCGGGCCTCCCACCGCGCCGCGGCCTTTACGAAATGGTTAGGCGCACACGATTGGTCAACCCTGATCGCCAGACGTCAACGCATTGCAACGGACGTCCACCGCGACATTCTCCGTCCGTTGTTTCTGCATCTCAGCGAATCCTTGCCTGAAGGCCATGACCTTCGAGCGCGCTACTACCAGGCAAGCGCAAGACACCTCCTCAACATACCGGAGAGCCCCGACACATGACCTCCCCCCACCTCTCCATCATCATCCCGGTCTTCAACCAGTGGCCCTTGACTGAACAGTGCCTACGCAGTCTTCGCGAGCACACCCCCGGGCGCTTTTTTGAAGTCATCGTCGTGGACAACGCCTCCACGGATGAAACCGCCACCCACTGCAAAGCCCTTGGCAACAACCTCTTTCCCGAGCGTTTTCACTATCTTCCCCAGCCCGATAACCTGGGTTTCGGTCAGGCCTGCAATATCGGCGCAAACCAAGCGGCGGGGGAGTTTCTCTTCTTTTTGAACAACGACACCATCCTCACCCCGAACTGGTCCCCTCCCCTGCTCCAGGCCTTCCGCTCCGATCCGCTCCTGGGCGCGGTCGGTCCTCTCTTGCTCTATCCGGGATCAGATAGGGTTCAGCACCTGGGAGTGGCCTTTTTGCCAGGCTTTCAGGCTGAACACATCTACGAACACTTTCCGTCCGCCCATCCCTTGGTCCGCAAGCCTCGTCGATTGCAAGCCATCAGCGGCGCGGCCTTTTTCATCCCACGCGAACTGTTTCGTGAATGCGACGGTTTTTTCAAGGATTACCGCAATGGCTGTGAAGACCTGGACCTGTGCATCCAAGTCCGCAAAAAAAAACGACGCATATCCTGTATCCCGGAGAGCGTCGTTTATCATTTGACCAGTCAAACCCAGGGGCGCTTCGACAAGGACGCGGACAATTCCGCTCTGCTCCTGTACCGTTGCGGCGCATCGATCAAACCGGATATTCTCGAACTCGCGGCCATGGACGGGTATGAGCCACGGCTCACGCCATGGCTGGCCTTTTATGTGGCGCTTCCCAACGACCGACTCGCCCGGCTCAACGCGGAGGCAGGCGCACGCCCCAGTCCGCAAGCGACATGGGATGGGTTGCTGCAAGAGCCGTTATGGACTCCCGGATACGCCTTGCTTGCCGAGGCCCTGGAAAGGGCCGCGGCCTGGGACGAGGCCTGCATGATTCGCTTTCTCCAGGTCCACTTCGAACCCTCCGTGGAGGGCATGGCCCGTTTGCTCCATACGGCTCAACAAGCAAAAAACGGCATCCTAGTGGAACAGGCTTTGGAGAAACGACGCAATATCCTCGCAAAACTCCAGGAACCCGCCCCCTTGACGGCCAGAGCCCGGTCCATCATAGCCCAGGCCCATGAGGACCGGAACGAAGCCGTCGAGGCACTCTACACCAAATGGCTGTCCACCCAGGAGCCGGCATTCCCGAAGCCGGCCCCCAGTCGGTCGACCGGTCCGTTCACCACTCGCTGAAAAAAGGCTCACTTCCGCGCGGGACGTTTTCGCGAAACCCGCAGCCGCTCCAATCGCAGGACGTGCTCCGGATCCCCGACCGTCTCCACCAGCCCGCGCCAGTAATGCTCGGCCTGCTCCAGCAGGCCATGACGCTCGGTCAGTTCGGCCAATTCTTCCAGAACAACGTACTTGCGCGGATCAAAAGCAAAAAACCGATAGGCCTCCTGATACGTCGCAACGGCCTTGTCCACGCCCCCCTGTTCGGCAAGTCGCCGGGCCCGCGTCCAATAGGGATTTGGGTTGGCGTCGTGCATCACGCAGACATGACCATGTTCATGCTCTTCAATCAGCTCGTACTGAATGCCGTCCTGATGATACGTTTCCATTTCGTCCGCGGCCAAAACGTCGCCCCAGCGGGACAGCAGCAGTTCCTTGTTGCGGTCCATGGCCTCGAACCGGCCCGGAGTCCGGCTCTCCAGATGCGTGACCACGCTTTTCGGACAGTAGACGACCTTGTATCCTGCCCGGCGCAGGCGCAGGCAGAAATCCACGTCCTCGTAGCCGTTGACGTACTGCTCGTCGAAACCGCCGAGACGGTCGAAAACAGCCTTGTCGACAAGCATGCAGGCCGCGCTCACGGCCTGAAACTCCCGCTGTTGCCGAACCGCCGGGTGCTGTGGATGGAAAAACTTGTAGATATGCACGGGCTTGAGGTTGTGATCAAAAACCACTCCGGCATGCTGCACCAAGCCGTCCTCGAACAGCAGCTTCGCTCCCACGGCGCCGATCCGCTCGTCCCTGGCCGCGCAGGACCGCAACGCATCCAGCCAGCGGCATTGGACCCGTGTATCATTGTTCAAGAAAACCAAATATCGCCCATTGGCCGCCTTCGCTCCTTGATTGCAAGCTTTGGCGAACCCCAAATTCGCCTGGTTGGCAACACGCCGCAACGTTCCTTCTCGTTCCAGGCTGATCAGCATTTCCGAGGTCCCATCCGTTGATCCGTTGTCCACGGCTATGATCTCAAAGGGAACGTTCGACGTATTTTCCAGAATCGACCGGATGCAGTCCCGTGTCAGGTTCTTGTTGCCGCAAACGGGAATGATGATGCTGACATCGGGAACCGAGGCGGTTTTGAGCAGCGCTTCATTGCTTCTCACGGGTCCGGACTTCCTCATTTGATCGACTCCCGCCATGACGTTGTGGAGCGGATAAACATAGGTTTCCACCGCACGCCGCACCCCCAACCCGGAGCGCCGGACAGCCAGCCCCAGACGCTCCATGGCCTGCTCCCAGCCCAAGTCGGGAGGAAAACCTCCGCCGGCAGCGTAGACGTCCTTGCGGATCAAAAAGCAGGCCGTGTCCAGCCCGCCCACGGTCATGCCGCCGCCTTGCAAAAAGCGGTGGAAGATGAAGGCCACGTCCGCGTCGTTTTTCCGTTCGCCGCCGGGCAGCATGTGTTCCAGCAAAACGCGCTGCTCCATGCCGGGGCCGATGGCTTGCACCACCCCGGTCTTCGGCTCCCAGCGAAAGTAATTCGCAAGTTGCCGCAACCAACCCGCCGGAGTCACGAGCCGAGGGTCCCAGAAGGCCACATGATCATGCCGGGCACAGGTCACGGCTTGATCGAGGAACTGACCCGTCGGATAGGCGCAGTCCACCCACCGATCATCCGATTCCAGAGCCGATCCCATCGGACGTCGCCCGACAAAGACCAGCTCCAGGTCAATTCCGGGGTTGTCATGTCGCACCGTGCGCGACGTTTTCGCGATCATCTCCGCCTCACCACCGCGCCAGGGAATCACAACCGTAAACGAAACGGGATGACGCATCCGCGGAAGGCCGGCAATAGCCAGGGCGGCCCGCTCCACGCCGCGTCCGTCCCGTCCAAGGCACATCCGATCGGCATAGTGTCGTCGCAAGGCGGAAAGGCGGGTCGGCTCACGCAGTTCACGGTCCACGGCATCGCGCAACTCCTCCCAGGAAGAAACCACGGTGCAGGCGTCACGGACCTGGTATTCCAAGTCCAAGGGGTCGAAGTGCTGGAATTCGGACTTCCGAGGATTGTCGAACAGAACAATAGGGCGGTCCAGGAGCATGAACTCTACGAAGGCCGAGGATACATCGCTGATCATCACATCCGCCGCGACCATGACCCGGGTCAGGTCATAGGTGATCGGGAGGACATGAACCCGCGGGTTGGTCGCGGCAGCGGCGACATACAGATCGATCCATCGCCGATCCGTCATGCCGTGCAGCTTGATGACCAGATGCGTCTCCCCATCCCCTTCGGCCCGGGCAAGCTCGACAATGCGCTCTTGGACAAACGGGATGGCGGAAAGCTCTTCGTTGTAGGTCGGCGCGAAGAGCAGAATCCTCGCGTCCCGAGGAATCTCCCAATCGTGGCAAAACCGATCTCTGGTAAAGGCCTTGGGCCCGAAAAGACCATCGGCCTTGATGAAGCCCGTGGGCACGATGACTGAAAAGACGTTCTCAGCTAAAATATCGCGATGCCACTCCCCGGGAACGCAGATCAGGTCGGCGATATTCTCTCGTTTGACAATCGGCTGGCGGGTATAAAAACAGCCCTTGCTGATCATCCCGTGCCCCACGTTCACGATCCGCCCGCAATCACGCAGAATGTACGCGGCCCCGATATCCGCGACCACGGTGACGTCCGGTGCATAGGCCCGGATGTCGACGACATACCGCGCCTTGGCGGAAAGCCGCTCCACGGTTCGGGCATCCAGGCCGCGGCCTAACGTCCCCTGGATGGATTCAGAATATTCAGGTGAAGCGAAAGCGAGTTCAAAACCGGGAAGGTGTTGCTGGAAGTAGTCGTGAATCGGCTCAAGAAAAGGGAGATGAAGGTTACGCTCCACGAAGAAGAGCAACCGAAATGTATCTTGAGGTTGACGTGTCACAACTGACTCAGAAGATATTATGATGCTTAGCAATATTGGATTGGAATGGGCTTGAAAAGGCACATGTATTGCCCAACTCTTGTATCTCCGATTTCTTCAAGGCTCCAGCCCGCCAAATCGCTTGTTTCAGCAAGCCACTCCGTATTATAGTACATTTTTTTCACATCTCCATGATACACTTTAACATTATTATCTTTAAAAATTGTTGCATAAAATTTTCCGGAATTGTGAACGACTTTCCGCAACTGCACGAGACAGTCCCAGACTGCATCTGGATAGATATGCGTAAATATAGATTTTGCAAAACAAAAATTGAAACATTTTCCCGGAAATGTTTTTGAAAAACGGAATCTGTCATCAATCTCCAACCATGGCTCTTTCTGCATTAAATCATGATTATTTGCGACGCGATTTTTTGCGAAACAAATAAGTTCCTCTGATATATCCATACCGTGAAAATGCTTCTTTTCAAGATACGTAATCACTTTCTTAGATCCACGCAACGAACCTGTTCCAATATCTAGAAACAAATCATCTTTTTGAAGTCCGCATTCATGAACCAAATAAATGTACTGCTGCTCATGCATATCTTTTCCGCCACCTGTCGCCAAATCAGGTGACATTTCTTTTGCAAGATAGTTCCAATAATTTTTATATGTTCCATGGTCTTGGCGAGCCATCCTTCTTTCCATGATTTTGTCCAAGGCATCCGCCAACTCATGATTTCCAGTCTCTCGTATTTCTTGAACTATCTTTACAGCTTTCTCTCGCACCAAATTTATATTGGGATTTTCAGTAACAGCTTCAAGAAGCAATTCAAGAAAAGTTTCGATACGCACGACTACTCCTCATTATAAAACGGAATTACACGGTATGCACATACGTTTCCAATGCCGTCGCACTCAGATACCCAGCGCTGATCAAACCATCATCCGCATTCCGAATGAATCCGGAAAAACTCTCACCCTCGGAATATCGTTTGGCAAGCGCCAGCGCGGCAACCTTCGGAAGCATCACGCAGGGGGAGGGAATGCGATCATTAAAGGCCGCGGAGCCGATGCCGAAGTTGCGGAAGCTCCAGGCCAGTTCTTCGTTGTCGGAGATAAACAGGCGATCGGGAAACAACAGGTCGTAAACCCGACGCACCTGCTTTGAATCCGCAAGAACCTTGACCATCCCTACATGCCGGTGCCAAAGGAAGTGGTTTTCCATCCATTTCAACCACTGCTTTGGCAAGACCCAACCCGGTTGTACCAGGACCACCCACTCTCCCTTGGCCGCGGCACAAGCCTGCGCAAGCCGATGGCCCCCAAGCACGGACTTCTCACGCCCAATCCCGAAGCCGCCGTGACTCGCCGCTCCGGCGGGAACCTTCACCGGTAGAAGTTCCATGGGCAAGTCTTCGGATTTGGCCAGAACTTCCGAGATGGACTCCCGCTCCGCGAACGAGTCCGCGGTCTGATCCAACTCCAGTAGCACCGAGTATTTAGGCCGAGACCGGGTTTTTCGAGGCCGGGTCAACAGTTCCCGAATAGCCTCGGCGGCACGTTGAACGGACTTGCCGTCACGGCCATAATCCAGTTCTTCGATATACTGCAGGCGTTCCTCCTCCAGAATCTCGGGCTGGTCCAACGCCTTGTCCACCTTTTTCCGGAGGGCACCCACACTATCCGCCTCCAGGACGGCATCCCGGACCTTGTGCTCCAGGTCGGACGGATCATAGTTTTCAAACGATTCCAACTGCGGACTGTTGAATAGCACCACCGGCTTGTTCAGGAGCATGAACTCCACGAACATGGAGGACACGTCGCTGACCATCACGTCCGCGGCATGCATCATGCCGGAGTAGTCCGCGTCGCTCAGAAAGACCACGTCGTCCCGTTGCGCGGCCAATCGCCTGTAGAGTTCCTTCCACGGCTCGGGGGTCATGTGATGCAGCTTGACGCCGATGGTCGTCTGGTCGTCGCCCAGGGTCGTCACCTTGTCCCAGACATGGGGAATGGCGGAAAGCTCAGGGTTGAACGTCGGGGCGAAAAGCACCATCGGTTTCCCAGGGTCCAGGTCGTGTTTGGCGCAGAACCCCCGCTTGCCCATGGCTTGAGGGGAAAAGAGCCGATCCGATTTGATGAAGCCGGTCACCCGGATCGGCGAGAAAACGTTGTCCTGTAGACGGCGCTTGTGCCACGGCCCGGGAACGCAGAGCAGGTCGGAAAGATTTTCTCTTCGGACCACGGGATCACGTCGGTAGTACATTCCCTTGCAGATCAGGCCATGGCCGACGTTGACCACCTTGCCATGCCGGGGCAGGTTAAAGTGGCAGGCATCGGCCACCACGCTGACCCTTGGACGCACGGCTTGGGTCGAGGAAAGGAAGAGCGTCTTTTGGCGGAGTCGGGAAACGGTCGCCGCTTCCACCCCCCAACCCGGCATGTCCTCGCGAGGCGCCTGGAAGTCCGGCGCGGAAAAGGCCAAGCGCAGTTCCGGATACCGCTTTTGAAAATAATCGTGAATCGGCTCCAGAAAAGACAAATGCAGACTCCGCTCGGCGTAAAAAAGCAAGTCAACGTCGGTAGCGTCTGCAATCGTCGCGAAATCCATCGGCCCTCCGTAGCAAACCCCGTTAACTGAGTTTTGAAAAAGACAATTGTTGCAGTCCGTTCAAAAATCCAAAGTGCAAGGAGCAAAAACAGTGCAAGGTCGAAGCGTATTTTTTGATACGTGAGAGTTTGAAATTTTTGCAGCGACGCGGCATTTTGGTGTTTTTCAACGGACTGTCAGGCCACCGACGCGGCCAGGGACAACTCCCGGCGCATCAATTCCAATCCGGAATGGGAACCTCGGAGCTCACTCCTGACAAACTCCGAGGGCAGAGGTTGAACGGACCGCGAGGATTCCGCGCCGAACATTCTTCGCGCTTCCCGCAGGTCTTCATCAAAGTCCACTTCGATGCACCGGTGGGCGGAAATATCCAGGACCTGAAAAGCCACCCCGAGACCAAGGCAGTCTTCGATGCCCTTTTCAAAATAGTCATCATCTTGACACGCCGTCAGGGAACGAACCAAGGCGGGCAAATCCTCCCGCGAGACCCTGTTCACCCCCACGGCCTCTCCATGCGCGCGGTCCACCTGCTTGGAAATCTCTAAAAGCCGCCCATGCCCGTCGGCCCTGTACTTGACCTCTTCCGCCCCGCATCGCTTGCGATCCACGGCAACGACGTTTCCAGGCTGGGCTACCACGGCTTCAACCACTTCGCGATCAAAAACCACGTCGCCATTGGCCCAGAGCACATCGTCGTCCAGGTGCTCCAGCGCATGGAGCAGACTCTTCGATGTATTGGTAATGTAGAAGAAGGGATTGTACTTGTAAAAGATACTTGGAAATTCTTCCATGATCAGACTTTTCTTGAACCCGACCACCACGATGATTTCCCGAATACCGGCCTCGCGAAAAAGACGGATTTGCCTTCCAAGGATCTGCTCGCCATCCGGAAGCAAACTCATGCACTTGGGAAACGGACGCCCCAGGCGACTTCCCACGCCGGCGGCCAGGATAACGGCTTTCATGGTCCCTCCTGGATTGAAAGATGGTAAAATCAGGAGATGCCGTGCAAGTTAAGCGCCAATAATCATTTATTGAAACTTCGAGAAAAAAAACGAGCTTCAATGTGGATTCTTGTACAAGTCTATGGTGGTCGTCGTGATCAAGGACACGCAAAAGTTTGATGGGATGCGTCCAGTCCGGAGCGCCGCTCTCACGGTTCAAACTCCAGCACTCCAGATCATGTTTTAAACCCAGCATCCCAACATCCCAGCATTGTCTTTATAATTCAATTATCTCCATTTTTATGTATCAGACAAGCTGTTCAGAAAATCGGCTGGCTTAAGAATGGCACATTCTTGTCGCCACTCATCCGGATAATGCCGAATATTACCGGTAATCAAAGGAACCTTTGCGTCCATGGCCACTTCAAGAAACGGCGCATCGCTTTGATCCGGCAGATCTCTGATATGCCGCCTGACCAGTACATGCATGCTGCCGCACCGCAGGTAATCAACAATCTGTGCGAGATCCGTAGAAGCAAAGTAGCGGGAGAGTCGTGGTCGGTTCAAAACATCAACGTATTCAGCAAGAATCCGGTCATCAACAGCAAGGCGTAAAGCGCCGGAACGGAGCAGGTCCACAAGGCGGCCTGGTGGGCCATGCGGGTTGATCATGCCGGAAACAAGAACATTGGTGTCAATGACCACGATCATCACCGTTCTCGTCGGCTTTCCTCAATGACCAGGGCAATGTCGTCATCAGCCGACGGCAGTGTCTCGGCCCGCCTGCGTACTCGCCCCACCGCGGCTGAAAAAAGTGCCCGCCGGATTTCAACCAGGGAAGACTCAAGATCTTCGGGCTCCACGCTGATCATGATCGCCCTGGGCTGCCCATCCTTGGTGATGACCAGCTCACGGTCCCGCTCCAACCGACCCCACAATTCCCGTGTTTTTTTCAAGTCCTTGACCTGCAAATATGACATAATGAGCTCCTTATTATCTCCTAATTCGGAGAGACCATTCTTGCCGATCAACAAGGGCTTGTCAATATTTTCCCAGTATTCCAGTATTCCAACATTCTGTCTTATCCCAGCATTCCAGCATTGCCTTTATAATTCCAGCATTCCAGCATTTCTTATGTAATTCCAGCATCCCAGCATCCCAGCATGTTGCTTAAATCCTCTTCCGCAAATACCCCCGAAAACCCTTGACCTGCGCCCTGCAATCGCCCGCAAGACCATACGTTTCATCAAATTCATCCTGGCTGATATACCCGCAGTCCAGAGCCCGGTACAATTGCGACTGCACCTCGCTGCACGACCGCAATGCATACCCCAGAAACTTGACAAACTCCTTGACCGAAGAATCGCCGAAACCTTCCGCAATATTGTCCATGGCCGATCCGGCCGCCCTCCATATCTGATCCTTCAAACTGTAATCCCTGGAAAACTGGTGCTTATTGATGAGCCGATAAACCGTCCTGCAAAGCTCCCTCGCCTTCTGCCAGCATGGCAAATCCTCAAATCTGGTATACTTCATCCACCCACCTCCAACACTTATCTTTCTATCCCAGCATCCCAGCATTCCAGAATTCCAGTATGATGTCTTATATCTTATCCCAGCATTCCAGCATCTCAGCATTTCAAATCCTTCACCCCATGCAGTCGATAACCATGCCCGGAGTTAGAACGTTGCATCCCATGTCGGAGAAACTCTCTTTTCGGGCCTTCTTCACAAACAAGGCCGTAATCACTTGCCTGCCCTTGATAAACGAAGCCTGTCCAACCTTGCGCTCCAGTTCTCCGCGTAGCGCACCCAGATTGACCTTATCGCCCCACTTGACCTCACCAAGCAGGAGAGTGCTTTGATCAACGGATTCCGCCACCAGGTCCAGTTCCATGGGCTTGCCGTCCAGGCCGGCTCCCCACCAGCGGGTCGATGGGCTGAAGCGCTTGCCGTCAAACTCAAGAAACGGGACCGCGCCGCGGCAAAGATGTTCCCATGTCCCCGAAAGATATTGATCATACTGTCTGATGATGTCGCCCCAGACTTGATCGACCAGCCCGAACTCAAGCCTGCTTTTGTTGGGAACGAGAAAAGTGAAGAAGAAATTCAAAAAAGGATCGTCAATTTTATAGAGGGTTTTTTTGGTGGAACGAACCGACTCGCCAAAAGGAAGTTCCCTGCGGACATACCCGAGGTCGATGAGAAAACCGAGCAGCCGGGACAGGTGGGTGGCCGGTTTTCCCAAACGGCCCGCGATTTCCGAAACCCGGTGACAACCCGCGCCGATCAGGCACAAGATGGAATACGCCTGGGTCGACGTACGCATTTCATCATAAAAGAGCCGCTCAGGCTCTTCATGAAGCACGCCGAATTGATCCAGGATGTTGTTCTTAACGGCATCGGCAAAACCGCCGACCTGCTTACGGATCTCCCAATACCGGGGGACACCGCCCCACACTCCGAATTCTCGCACCGCATCGATGGCATCGACATCCAGATACGCCTTAAGATGAGAGATCCCCATGGGCTTGACGCGCAGAACCTCATCAGAGCGCCCATAGAGCGGGGAGGCGCCGTCCAGCACCATGCCATGCATCATCTGTTGCGAAGACCCGCAAAGTATCAAATGGTACCGCAGACTTTTTGCATCCACCAGCCGCTGGATGATCGAGGGGAGTTCCGGACAGTTCTTGACCAGATAGGGAAACTCGTCGATGCACAGCGTTGCCCGTTCCTGCAGAGCGAGATTGAGGCTTGTGAAAAGACTTTCCCAGTCTGGATAAGCAGGCTTGCCAAACCCAGGAACCAGCTTGTCCGCCTGCCTTGCCAGGGCGGCGATTTGCAAGGTCTGATCCCTTTGGTCCGCCGCGAAATAAATGGCGTTCGCCGGAAGGACATGCCGCAAAAGTGTTGTTTTCCCGCATCTCCGGCGACCATAAACAACGACCAGACAGGCTCTCTCCCGGCCAAGAGCCTGTTTTAACCGCAGAATCTCTCTTTCCCTATTGACGAACATATCCCTCTCCCATAAAATAATACACGAGAAAAATAATGTTCTACAAACATAATGTCAACCAAATTCTCCCTTTAAACCATCACAATGCATCCCAACATTTTTACCACGTAAAATGTCGAAGGCCAGCGTAGCTGATTTCACCAGGACCAGCATTGTCTTTATCATCCCAGCATTTCTTATGTAATTCCAGCATCCCAGCATGCCAGCATCCCAGTATTTTCAAGATTCTCGGATTGACAAGGGACTTCGACCAGATTATATTTTAATATAACAAAACCAGGAGAGACAAAATATGCTCACGACAAACCTTCGCAAAGTCGGCGGCTCGGTAATGTTGGCCGTCCCCCCCGTGATCCTTGACTTGCTAAAATTGAACGTTGGCTCAAAAGTCGGCCTTTCCGTCGACAGCGGCTCTTTGCTGGTCAAACCGTCGCCAAGCCCACAATACACTCTGGACGAACTTCTCGTCCAATGTGATCCCTCGCGGGAAAAAAGCGCCGATGACCAGGCTTGGCTGGAGAGCAAGCCGACTGGCAGCGAGTTGTTGTGATGGAAAGAGGAGATATCTATCTGGTGTCGCTGGATCCAACATCCGGCCATGAACAGCGAGGAAAACGACCCGTAATGATCGTGTCGCCTTTGGCGTTTAATCAACTGACGAAAACTCCGGTTGTCCTCCCTGTTACCACAGGCGGAGATTTCGCGCGTACCGCCGGATTCGCCGTATCCCTGAGCGGCACGGGAACAAAGACTACCGGGGTCATCAGATGCGACCAGCCCAGGGCCATTGACCTAGCCTCGCGTCAAGCCCGAAAACTGGAGAGTGTCCCAAAAGAAATCGTGGACGAAGTCCTGGCCAAAATCGCCACAATCCTGACCTGATCATCATGCCTAAAGCCTCGAAGACGATAAACCGCCCAGCAAAGCTCCCTGGCCTTCTGCCAGCACGGCAAATCCTCAAACCTCGTATACTTCATCCTCCCACCCTCCGGCACTTATCTTTCAATCCCAGCATCCCAGCATCCCAGCATCCCAGCATCCCAGCATTATATCTTATCCCAGCATTCCAGCATTATATCTTATCCCAGCACCCCAGCATTTCCATTATAATTCAAGCACTTCTTCATACACCCCCACATACTCCTCCGCATTCTGCCGCATGGTCTTGATCGGACGGATCTTGGTGCGCATGGTGGTCAAGAGGTCGGGCTGCGTCAGGAGCATGCGGATGATTTTCGCCAGTCGCGTTGTATCCTCCCGCGGAAAGAGAAAGCCTTCCACCTTGTCCTGGAACATTTCCCGCACTCCGCCAACATCAGAGGCGATCACCGGCACTTTGGCGGAAAGAGACTCCAAGAGGGTTAAGGGATAGTTTTCCTGGCGGGAAGGGATCACGGTAACGTCAAAGGAAGCAAGAATATTGCCGAGGTCATCCTGTTTGTACGGTCCAAAAAATTTGACATCAGCATTGTCTTTGACCGTTTCCATAACAGCGTCAAAAAACTGCGGTTGAAGCACGGTTCCGTGAATATGCAGTTCTAATTTACCTAACAAAGGCATTTCCAGGAGGTTCAATGCTTTCACAAGTAGATCCAAACCTTTCAGGTAAACAATACGCCCGATGAAGCCCAAAACATATTTACTTCCTTTCGTTGGATTTGAACGGTTAGCTTGAACAGCAGGCCACCCCAGGGCGAGCACACTCGGTTCTAAATAACCATAGCGACGATGCTCTACAGCTAAGTATTTTGAAGGCGAAAACTTTCTGTCTATTGCCTTATAACCGCTTTGGTTAACAAGCTGCCTTAAACGGAAAAACTCAATCACTTCCTCGGAGAGATCAGCTTGGAATCCACTCAAGCACCTTGTGCACTTTTCTGGTGATTCAGGCCCAGAGCATTCCCGTCCCCTGGTATCAATCAAGTGCCCCATGGCACAAAGTAGCCAACGGTCATGCAGAGTGGCCACAGTGGGGATCCTCAATGAATTCGTGATCAAGGGCAATCGGGCGCTTAAGCGGTAGAGTAGGTGAAAATGGACCAGGTCAAACTGTTCTCGGCGCAATAGCTCCTCGAATTGTTGCTCCACACTTTCATTGACAAACATATACTGTGGATTTTCGAACAGATTAGTAGCGCCATCCACGACGTTGATTTGATGTACTTTCAGCCCCTTATATTCCGTCGAGGTAACAGCATAAGGCGTCTTGTCCTCACCAAGATGGCGTTTGCTGATGTCTACGGGATAGAAAAAGGAAACGTCATGGCCAAATGATTTAAGTTCCCAAGCTAGTTTCAGGGCAAAGAGCTGTGCGCCGGCGGTGTTATAAGGGGGAAAATTGTGACAGACAAAGAGCACTTTGTATTTATTTTTTTTTACAATATTGTAATGCAAAACATGTTTATTACTTTGATGCATTTCATAATGAGTCATGGCATTTAATAGCGCTTCATCCTGTTTCGATAGAGGCAGGATAGGGGCAAAGCCAGGGAATGACTCAAAATGCTTAGGGGGGATTTCAAATGGAGTATACGGCATGACGTAAGGTTTTTCATCTGTTTCGGCACAGAAATCATGCCCTTCATAATCCATGATTTTAAGATGATTTGCCTTATTAATGAAAAGTTCCCACCTATTGTTATTTGAAATTCTCAAAATTTCTGCAAACACTTGATAGGCTTTCGGTGTTTCATATACTTTTATCGATGTCTCTATACATGATATTGCACGTGAAATATCCCCCAAACTTAGAAATATTTGTCCTAAAAGTAATTGGGTTTGGGCTTCTGCAAGTTTGACGTTATTCCAATTGTATTGGGGAAAAATTGTTTTTCTTGGATACCTATCTACTAGATTTTGTATTGCTCTACATTCATAAGAATAATCAGGGTTTTGATATGTCATGTTTTGATCATGAACACGCCAAGCATATACCGTTTTTCTAATATGAAAAAATTTTGCATATTTAATAGCTCTTGTCCAAAACTCATAATCATTACATCTTTGAAATTCTATATTATAGTGACCTGCCAAATCGTATACATTTTTTTTTATTAATGTTCCACCATCAGGAATTTTATTTCCGTTTACAAGATATGCACCTAAAAAAGTATTTCTTTTTTCATAATTAGGGAATGGGCGGAAAGCATTTCTTGCGCCAAATTGTAAATAATTTCCATAAAAAACATTACATTCCTTGTGCTGATTAATCGCATTAATATAAATTTTAAGAGTTCCTGGCAGCAAAATATCGTCACTACCAAGCCACAATAGATATTCTCCTTCTGATAGCTCTATGCATTTATTTCTCGCAGATGGAGCACCTTGATTGTTTTGGTAGTAATAATTAATAAATTTGTATTCATTAACCAAATCCCTGGTGTTATCTGTTGAACCGTCATCAACTAAAATAACCTCGCATTGAGCATCAATCTGGCATGCTATACTGTTGATAGCGCAACTTAAATATTTGCATCTATTATATGTAAAAATGCATATTGAAATTTTTTTCATTTTTAAATCGCCACTGCTAATTATAAAATTTAGTTACAAGAAAGCAACCTTTTCCTCAATTTAATAAGACTATTGTAAACATTATCTGTATAAATATTACTGATAAATCCGTCCTCATCAAATTCAATATTTTCAGACAGATTTTTTATTTGTGAATAAGACCACATATTCAAATCTGTTTTTATATCAAGAGGGAAAAATGGGTTTGATTCGCATTTGAATCGCAGATGTTTATCCAAGTTTTCAATAAAATATGATTTTGTTGAAAGTCTTTCAGTCATATTTTTATCAAGACCACAATCAATATTATCACTCCATAGCTTCCAATTTAACATCTCAAGATATGACTTATGTATACATCTACCTAAACCTATTGTTTTTACGTTCCTTCCATCGTTATATCCTTTCCATAAAAGAATTTTGCCACTTTGCAATTCATAAAAATATAGCTGCGTAAACCCAATATACAATGCAGAACCAAGCAAGCATTCTTTATATAATAAAAAAATTTCTTTGTTTAAAAGATCATCTGAACCTACAATAACTGTGGCATCAACTTGCTTTTCTTGCATTTTCAAACAACCAGCGTTCCACTTAGAACCCAAAGGAGTATTTGGAGCTTCAACATAATCAAAATTATTCATAAGAGATAATTTTTTGCTGACATCTTTTTCAGAACCAACAGCTACAAGTTCTAATTCAATATTAGATTTCATTAAATCATTTTGTAACTTTTTATAATAATTTAAAACGATATTGGTGAGATTATGTCTTTTCCATATGCACGTTAACAAACCAATTCTTAGATTATCTTTATTCATGCTGAGATACCTTGATTTATTGCCATGCAGTATTCACCGCCATAGCCGATTGTAAAAAATAATTGCATTATAACCTATTACGTAGCAGCGGATGCACCGTGCCATTCTCCCGGCTGACCGGATTAGCTTGGCGCAGTTCCGAGACCAGATGGATCGAAGGGCGTGCGACGGACAGGCCGAACCCATTGCCAGCCAGAATTTGTTCATAGCTTTGGGTGTGCAGATCCGTGAACCCACCGGAGAATTCCAGCTCCTCGCCGTCAATGGTGATGGAGCGATAGGCCGGCTTGCCTTCCTCAATAGCGGACTGCGGCAAGTCGGTGCGGTCAACGGATAAGTACCAGCGCACCTTGGCCTTTTCCAGTTCAATATAACCAGCCATGCGTTTGGGGCTTGAATGGTGGACTTCCTTGTGTTGGGGGGGGCCGAAAATCCACAGAAGCATGTCAAAAAAATGAATGCCGATGTTCGTGGCAATGCCGCCGGATTTTTCCGGGTTGCCCTTCCAGGAGGTAAAATACCAGCGCCCCCTGGAGGTGATGTAGCTTAGGTCGATGGAATGCTTTCGCCCTGAAGGCAGGGCGTCAATTTTTCGCTTCAAGGCGATGATGCTGGGGTGCAGTCTGAGTTGGAGAATACAATTGACGCGTCGCCCCGCATCCTGTTCCATTTCTTCCAGCACATCCAAGTTCCAAGGGTTGAGAACAAGAGGTTTTTCACAGATTGCGTCCGCGCCGATACGTAGAGCAAAACGCATATGCGCATCGTGCAGATAGTTGGGGGTGCAGATGGACACATAGTGAATGCGGTATTCCTCGCCCATTCGGCGCATTTTCTCCGCATGCCGGTCAAAGCGCTCAAATTCGGTGAAAAACTCCACGTCATAGAAGTAGCTGTCCAATATACCCACAGAATCCGCCGGATCCATGGCCGAAACCAGCTTGCCCCCCACATCTCGAATGGCCCGCAGATGCTTGGGAGCCACATACCCGCCCGCGCCAATCAGGGCGAAATTCTTTCCGATCACATTGCTCATGCCCGCCTCCTGAAGGATGTCCTCAATCATAACAACAGATGCATCAACCTTGCCAGTGTTTTCGGAAACAAGATTTTCCTTGCACAGAGGGAGAAGGTGAATTCTTTCCTCCAGGCCTTCTTCTTGCCAGCAATAACCATCTCAAATCTTTATCGTTCTTCTCAGCGGCAACCCGAAATTGTCTTAATGACAGCATTTTAAAACTTTCATAAGAAGGGTTCCAGATTCGCAATGTAGTCCATAAATGTCGTCGTCTCAAACTGAAATATCCGTCTTGCTGGTAGCGCAATGGTCGTCTCCTTTGAAAAGGAACGAAGACTACGCGCCATGCTGATAAAAATCAATTATTTTAGAATCTTGTGCCAAAACCTGCCCGGCCCGAAAATATCCCGCTCTCAGCGGATGCCCTCTGAGACCTGCGTCTCAAAAAGTACGCATTGCTAAGCTACGAATG
Organism: Desulfonatronum thiodismutans; assembly: GCF_000717475.1. NCBI lineage: Bacteria > Pseudomonadati > Thermodesulfobacteriota > Desulfovibrionia > Desulfovibrionales > Desulfonatronaceae > Desulfonatronum > Desulfonatronum thiodismutans. Next base: position 95 of record NZ_JPIK01000025.1, on the reverse strand, counting down.
TAGTATACCCTAGATCCGTGAAGTTGCTGCATAGCTAATACAGTCGCACTGCAGAAATTCTATTGACTTAAGCTATATATTTCGATATGTTGCCT